>CALCNF010000142.1 GCA_937897815.1 uncultured Pseudomonadota bacterium
ACGAGGCTCTTCCTCGCTCGGGGTGTGGGGGGAGGGATGGGGGTGGAGACAGAGGGGGCGGAAAGAGGGTCTGCGATCGCGCGCCCCTCCTCCGAGTCGTAGGGCAGTCCGGAGACCATCAGCAGCGAGCCGATGTTTGCGTATCCCAGGCCCAGCGTTCGGAACTCGTAGGAGAGCTCGGCGATTCGCTTCGAGGGGAACTGGGCCATCAGCACGGAGATCTCCAGCGTGATGGTCCAGAGTCGCGAAGCGTGGACAGCGCTATCCGTATCGAAGCTCCCGTCCTCTCGGCGGAACTTCATGAGGTTCAGCGAGGCCAGGTTGCAGGCCGTGTCGTCGAGGAACATGTACTCCGAGCACGGGTTCGAGGCGTTGATCCGCCCGTCCTCGGGGCAGGTGTGCCAGTCGTTCACCGTCGTGTCGTACTGAAGTCCCGGGTCTGCACAGGACCAGGCTGCGTAGGAGATCTGATCCCAGAGGTCTCGAGCCTGCACCGTTCGGAGGCTCTCACCATCCGTGCGTCGAGTGAGCGCCCACTCCTCGTCGCGGTTCACCGCCTCCATGAACTCCTGAGTTACGCGAACCGAGTTGTTCGAGTTCTGGCCGCTGACCGTGTAGTAGGCCTCCGAATCCCAGCCCGTGTCGTACTCCGGGAAGTAGATGCCGGTGTAGCCCTGGCCACCCAGCTGGATGACGCGGCGAATGTAGTTCTCAGAGATGCCGGCCGAGCGAGCCGAGCGCACTGCTACGGCCAGATCAGGGTTGGCCGTAGCCTTCACGCTCTCGCCATTGAGACCGCGCTTCTTGGCTCCAGAGATCGCCTGCAGAATCTCGTTGAGATGCTTGTTGTTCAGGCGAGAGCCGAGGACCAGGCTGGCGACCTTCTGCTCCTCGATCACCTTCCAGTTCACGTACTCTTCGATGTCCGGGTGGTCGACATTGAGAACGACCATCTTGGCGGCGCGTCGGGTGGTTCCGCCCGACTTGATCGCTCCCGCGGCGCGGTCGCCGATCTTAAGGAAGCTCATCAGGCCGCTGGAGCGGCCACCGCCGCTCAGAGGCTCACCCTCGCCACGGATGTTGGAGAAGTTGGTGCCCGTGCCCGAGCCATACTTGAAGAGCCGCGCCTCACGGGTCCACAGGTCCATGATGCCGCCCTCTTTAACAAGGTCGTCACTGACGGACTGGATGAAACACGCGTGGGGCTGGGGGTGCTCGTAAGCGCTCTCGCTGGGTCGGCACTCTCCGGTCTCGGGGTCCACGTAGTGGTGTCCCTGTCCGGGCCCATCGATTCCGTAGGCCCAGTGCAGGCCAGTGTTGAACCACTGGGGGGAGTTGGGCGCTGCCATCTGGGTGGCGAGCATGTAGCTCATCTCATCGAAGTAGGCGCGGGCGTCGTCCTCGGTGTCGAAGTAGCCGTGCTTGAAGCCCCAGTAGGTCCAGCAGCCGGCCAGACGGCTGAAGACCTGACGCGCGTCCTTCTCACCGGCGTAGCGCTCACCCTCAGCCAGCTCGTCGAGCGTGTCCGTGTCCGGGATCGATCGCCACAGCCACTCGGGAACACCGTCCTCTTTGACCGTCTTGAGCGCTGCGGCCACACCCGCCTTACGGAAGTACTTCTGCGCGAGAACATCCACGGCGACCTGGCTCCAGGCCGAGGGGACCATGACATCGGGCGCCTCGAAGACAACCGAGCCATCAGGATTCACGATGCGAGAGTCACGAGGCTCGAACTCAAGGCTCGCGTAGGGGTCTTGCCCGGATTCTGTGTAACGCCGCGTAATCTTCATCTTTCATCCCCATTTCTCGTCACGCAGACGAGCCTGTCCGGGGGCGCCGTAGGCACCCTCAAGTACGATGTTTCCGCTGGTGGTGCGGGACCCGTGGCGATGACACAATGTCCCGACCGTCACTCGCGTTGTGCGCCGTCGGAGCTCCCTCCAGATCCCGACAATCCACACGTAACGTTGTTGTGACTCAGCAAACATGGCGAACTCTCCACCGATGGTCAACAACCATCCTCAACATGTTGGGCAGGGGGTCAAAAAACACCCCAGATCGTGCGCCATATATGGTGCCTGGAACCCGCCAAACTACGCGGTATTGTGGAATTCACCCGCCTCCAGGGGGGGTCGGACTTTTTTTTAGCGATTTCGTAAGTGTATGTTTTTAAAAGGGAAGCGCGTAAGTTGCCGAAACGCAGGAGCTTTCTTGTTTTCAGGATTGAGCCCTCCTCGCCATACATTTGGCACACAACTCCCTAAGAGCTTGAAACTAAACGTGATCATATCGCGATCGACCCACTGAGCTTGATCGGGGTGGCCAAGGGGCCGAGTAGAGGCCATGATCGCGGCTTGAATTCCGGTCTCGGAAGGGCATGTGGTGACCCCATGGGAAGTCGTACGAGCGACAAGAACAACCAGCTGATCGCGCAAAATAAGAAAGCGCGACACGACTACGCTATCGAGCAGACCTGGGAAGCTGGCCTGGTGCTGTTTGGCTCCGAGGTGAAGTCGCTTCGCGAGGGGCGCGTCACCTTTACGGACGGGCACGTGGATGTGCGCGACGGAGAGCTCTTTCTCGTCAACGTACATATTCATGAGTACCCATTCGCGAACCGGAACAACCACGAGGTCCGCCGAGCCAGAAAGCTGCTCCTCCATCGAAATGAGATCGACCGCATTTCTTCTCGTGTGGAGGAGAAGGGGTTCACGGCCGTGCCACTGAAGCTCTACTTCAAGGAGGGCCGCATCAAGGTGGAGATCGGCCTGGGCAAGGGCAAGCAGCTCCACGACAAGCGACAGGACCTCAAGAGTCGCGTCGCGAAGCGCGAAGTCGCACGCGCCATCAAGGACGCCAACCGATAGCCCCTAGCGCTCCCCGGGCTATCCAAGCAATCGAAGCGCGACGGAGGACTGGGCGTTGGCCTGGGCGAGCATCGCGATGCCCGCATTCTGAAGCAGCTGGTCCTTGCGGAGGTTCGTGCTCTCATCGGACAAATCCAGGTCCCGCCGCTCCCCGATGGCCGTCGCGAAGTTTGCTCCCTGATCCATCAGAAACGAGACGCCTGAGGTGAGGACCCGAATCGAGCTGCCGACCTTTGCGCGGCTGTCATGGATCCCTCCAGCGCCATTGAGCGCGTCGTCGATGATGTCGATCGCGCGGCGCGCGTGATCCGCCGACTTGACGCCCGAGCCTGTGTGAAGCGTCGTGTTGATTTGGCTTCCGATCTTCAGCTTGTTTCTGGCATCCGTGTCCGCCTGAAAGCCAACCTGAAAGACGTACACGCCGTTCCCCGCGGCGCCACCCGTGCCGTCGAGCAGCTTGTGGT
Source organism: uncultured Pseudomonadota bacterium (assembly GCA_937897815.1). Lineage (GTDB taxonomy): Bacteria > Myxococcota_A > UBA9042 > PHBI01 > CALCNF01 > CALCNF01. The sequence goes on from CALCNF010000142.1 coordinate 3,332, forward strand.
CTCCATACGCGGTCACCTCCGCGATGCGGAGGGCCTCAAGTCGAGTGGCTTGATAATCATCCTCCAATATTTGTCGTTCATCGATGGAGATCTCGTTGCCGGACGCCGCTACGGCGATCTCGCGCATCCGTATATAGAGATCCGCCATCGCCGCCATCCCTGACTCCGCTGTCTGCAGCATCCCAATGGCCTCTTGAGCGTTGCGCAGTCCGCGCTGAATCCCGGTCCTGTTTGCTCGCGCCACCTCAGTCGACGACAGCACCGCTACGCCGTCCGCGCTGGACCGAACGCGGAGTCCCGACGAGAGCCGGCCCACAGAGTCGTGGGTGGCCTCAGACGCGCTTGTTGCATGTCTGAGCGCGCGCTGAGCGGCCCCGTGCGTGCGAATGGACATCGCCGCGTTCACTGTTGAAGTCATCCTCGGATGGCTCGGCACAAACTGAAACGGGACATTCGCGCAGGTTCTGAAATGGCAGCAGGTCTTGAGCGCTAGTCTTTCGAGAGGAGTCCAGGCTCGAGCTGCCAGATCTGTGGAGCTTCGCCTGAACCCAGCAGCGGCGAGACCTGCCCGGCGGAGGGCTCGACCGCGCCGACCTCCCAGAGATCTCCCTCATGGAGCAGGACGAGAGCCGAGCTGTATTTCAAGACTCCCCCGATCCAGATTCGGACCCTGGCCTTCGAAGGTCCAAACCCATGCTCAGACCAGCTGTGGACCCCGATGCGATAGGAGGCGCCGACCTGCGGCTCTCCCAAAATGACGATCTCGGGCCCAAGAGAGTCGACGTCATCCCGCAAGAGCTCGGGGTCGTCGGTGACCTTCGGATCCCCCACCTGGCCCCAGTTTGGTTGCAGGTTCCCCCAGAAGACGTCGAGGGGATCATCAAACCACCCGTCTCCTGACCCATCGCCATCGACGTCCTCCCCGACGGCCAGAGGGTGAAGAAGGTGCAGATCGAGGTCTGTCCCCTTCTCAAAGCCCTGATCGAGTGGGTTCGGATCGCCATCCGTTGACCATACGAGCTCCACGTGAAGTCCCTCGTTGGGCAAGACGGTGATCGCGGCCTCGGCGGGCGCGCAGGAGGTCTGCCCCGTATCGTCCTCGACCGACAGACGCACCACGTGCTCGCCAATCGTCGAGAGATCGACGGAGACCGAGGTCAGATCGGAGCCAGCGCCGAGCACCTCGACCTCGCCCCCGGGCCGCTCCCGTGTCCAGTGGTACGAGGTGATCGCCCCATCGATGGACCACGAAGCGCCTCCTTGAAAAAGCACGCTGGTAGCGGCCGGCACCGAAGGGGACCCATCGAA
>CALCNF010000143.1 GCA_937897815.1 uncultured Pseudomonadota bacterium
GTCACCTGCAGCGAATCAAGACTCGCCTCGATAAGTTACTCCAGCGTGAGGACATTCAGGACCTGGCCCAGGACCTGTACTACACCCAGCGCGACGATCGCTTCGTGATCCCCGTCGTCGCGTCGTTCCAGTCGAAAGTGCCTGGAATTATTCATGGAACCTCCAACTCCGGCGAGACCGTATTCATCGAGCCTGAGCGCTTCGTGACGGTAAATAATGAGCTTAAGCTCGCTGAGGCAGAGGTCCGCGCGAAGCGACTCGAGGTCCTCAGAGACGCGTGTTCGGATGTCGCCTCCCTCGGCGCGGATCTCCTCGAGGCCTATGAGGCCGGTGTGTACGTAGACACGCTGCAAGCGCGCGCGCGGTTCGGGATGGACCTCGAGGCGACGGTCCCCGGATACGGCCGCTCGCAGGATCTCTCCCTGAAGAGCGCGGCGAACCCCATGCTGCTCCTTCGCTCACTGACCGTGGTGCGCAATGACATCGAGCTGCTTGGCGACTCGCGCTTCGTCGTGATCACCGGCCCCAACACAGGCGGCAAGACGGTCACCCTCTCCACCGTGGGCCTCCTGGTGCTCATGACCCACGCCGCCATACCGATTCCGGCGTCCCAGGAGAGCCACGTTCCGAGGTTTGAAGATCTCTTTGCGCTCATCGGAGACGCTCAGGACATTCAGCGGGATCTCTCCAGCTTCTCGGGGCACCTGGCCGCCCTCACGGAGCTCTTGGACGCTGCGGGCCCTGGCACCCTCGCCCTCCTCGATGAGCTGGTCGTCGGCACCGAACCTGAGGCTGGCGCGGCGCTCGCGATCGCCGTCATCGAGTCCCTGGCCGCGCGCGGTGCCCGCGGCTTCGTGACGACGCACTACGCACGGCTGAAGACCCTCGCCTATGAGAACCAGGCCTTCGCCAACGCCTGTGTCGGCGTTGAAGCGGACACGCTGACTCCCAGCTTCGAGCTGAAGATGGGGCTCCCTGGAACCTCGAACCCGTTCGCCGTGGCCGAGCAGCTCGGCTTTGATCAAGCGGTGCTCGCGAGGGCCCAGGCGATCGCCGCTGGCGACGCTGACTTCGCGGTGGCCATTGAGCGGCTTGAGTTGGAGCGTAAACGCCTGGCCGAACAGGTCGAGCAGAGCGCGCGCGCGGCCCGGGCCAGCGAGTCGCTCAAGGATCGCTATGAGACCCGACTCGCCGCCATGGACGCGCGCCGAGAGGCGGCGATGCGCGAGATGCAAACGGA
>CALCNF010000144.1 GCA_937897815.1 uncultured Pseudomonadota bacterium
CGAGGGCCGGCGCGCAGGCGTCTACGGTGCACGGGTTGAGGTCGTCACAGATCTTCGCGGTTCCGCCCGCGCACACCAGATCGGAGCATTGCTCTCCGGTGGTGCAGGGGTCTCCATCTTCGCACGGCCCCTCAAAGGGCTCGTGAAGGCACGTACCGTCCTCTGCGCAGCTATCGGCCGTGCATGGGTCTCCGTCGTCGCACGGCGGGGAGGCCTCTACACACACGCCCTGATCGCAAACCCCCTCGGTTGGGCAGAGCTCGCTCGCGTCACAGGCCGTGCCGTTTGGAAGCGGGCTTGTGGCGCAGAGTCCGGTGTCCGGCTGACACGCCACGTCCATACACGGGCCTTCCGGCTCACAGACGATCGCCTGAGAGGCGTCCGGAACGCAGAGGCCCGCTTCGCAATGCAGGGGGCCGAGGCAGAGGTTGAAGCCGGGCTGAACAAAGGCGCCGCAATCAGCGTCATCCTCACAGCCACAGATCGGCTCTCCGGCCAGGCAAAGGCCTTGCTCACATGCGTCGCCCAGAGAGCATGGGTCGCCGTCGTTGCAGCTCACGCCGCTCGCCGCTGGCCAGGTAGCACACTTCCCTGTGGAGGGTACGCACGCGCTCACATAGCAGTCGGCGGCCTCGGGACAGGCCACGATCGATGAGGTGTCGAGGCGGCAGGTGCCCGCCACACAGTGCATATTGCCGTTGCAGAGGTTGTCGTCTTCGAAGGGCGCGCAGTCGGTGCTGGTCTCACACGCGCACTCGGCGCTGGACTCGCCGACGCACGTACCGTCGAGGCACGTGTCGTTCATCGTGCAGGGATCCGAGTCATCGCACACGCTCGAGTCCATGCGCGGCGAGAAGTCGCAACCCGTGAGCGGATCGCAGCCGTCCGTTGTGCAGGGGTTCGCGTCGTCGCACAGGGTGGTGACCCCATGAACACAGGATCCGTCGTCGCAACGGGTCTCCACAGTGCAGGGGTTGCCATCATCGCAGGGCAGCTGGTCATTGATGGCGAAGACCTGACAGCTGCCTTCCACGCACCTGGCGACCTCACAGGGACCCACCGCGAGGGACTGGCGACAGGTCTCATCGAGCGAGCACTGGTCCTGACGGGCGTCCGGGATAGTGTCGCTAGCGACCACATCGCTTGGAGTTGGCCCACCGTCGACTACCGCGGCGGTCGCGGCGTCCTTCTCCTCGCCGCACGCGGCAAGGAGCGAGCCAAACAGGGCCAGCGACGCCAACAGCCTCAGCGCGAGGCTCGGGTTTCGGAAACGGGATGTGATCAACATGCGCGGTGGGCTTCTGAGGGCTTCATTGTGTTGACCTCAAGGACCCGAAGCAAACCGGTCTCAGCGGACCGGGACCACGATCGTCGCCAGGCCTTCGGTCTTCTCAAAGCGCCGGCGGAAGGCCTTGGCCTTGTCGTGGAGCTTGAAGTGTCCAACGAGGACGCGCCAGATGGTCTCACCCTTGGCGCCCTTTACCTCGCGAATTCGGGCGTCGTAGCCGCCCTGACGGAGGGTGGAGGTGATGGTGTCGGCCGGGCCGCGGGTTCGGAAGGCGGACACCTGAATGGCGAAGCCGCTCTCGATCTTGGTGGTGCCGGCCATCGCCTTGGCCTCGCGCTTCGGCTCTCGCTTCACGACGGTGACCGGCGCAGCGGTGGGCGTGGGCGTTGAAGGCGGCGTCAGGCCGACGGGGCCGAGGCTCCGGGTGGCTGAAATCTGGCGCTGGGTCTCGATGCGAGCGGCCTCGGTGGGGTTGGACGGAGCCGGCATATAGGCCGAACGCTTTACGTCATCCGTCAGACCGCGCGTACCTGGCTGGATCCGCGTGAGAAGAGGGCTCTTCTGGGCGCTCTTGATGCTCGCGTTCACTGCATCGTGCTGAGCGGGCTTAGCGAGGGCGAACCCCTCGGAGACCAGATACCCGGCCCCGAAGCTTCCTCCCGCCAGGATCGCCAACGCGAGAACGGTCGCGAACAGCTGACGATGGTCCAGCCGGATCA
>CALCNF010000145.1 GCA_937897815.1 uncultured Pseudomonadota bacterium
AGACGCCCGCCGCTGCAAAGAAGGAGACGCCCGCCGCTGCAAAGAAGGAGACCACCGCGCCAACCAAGTCTTCGGGGCGCAGGCGCGCCTCGAGTGACCAGGCGAAGGTCTCGAAGCCCAGCGAGCCCGGCCGTCAGGCCATCACCAATCCGGACGCGGAGGCGGTTCGCGGGCTCCTGGCCAACGTCCCTAAGCGCCGGCTCCCTCGCTCGGAGTCCGCCCTCCTGAACGCGGTGCGCAACTATCGGGAGTCGGTCGGTCTCAGGTCGAGGCCGTCCACCATCGTCAAGCACCTCCAGGACTGCGGCGTTCTCGATCTGAGCGTCTCTCCGATCCGCTACAATCTGGGCGCTTGATTGCCAGACCTCGACCGCTCAGTCACCATAGAGCGGTCTCTCTTCACCACCTGCGGGGCCTCTGATGGGCGCATCTGATCGAAGCTGGCTGGCCACCCTCCTGCTGTGCATCCTGCTCGGCGAGCTGGGGATTCATCGCTTCTACACGGGCAAGATCGGCACCGGGATCCTCATGCTCCTCACCCTCGGAGGGTTCGGGATTTGGTGGCTCATCGACGTGATCTTTATCGCCATCGGTAGGTTCGAGGACGGCAAGGGTCGTCTGATCACCAGCGGGTGATCCTCAGGGGCTCTTGCTCTCCCAGGTGAACCGGGGATCCACGTCCTCGCCGGCGAGATAGCTCTGGTAGGCGTCCTGACCGAGCAGGTGGGCGCGCATGAACGCGACCAGGGTCTTGGCTCCGGCCTCGCGCGCCTCCTTCGGGCTCTCTCCTCCCGTACACAGACCGGCCGCGCCGCTGTCGATGTAGTCCATGTGCCCGGCGCTGGGATCGACGTGGTGATACGCGACCGCGGCGCCGTTGGCCGCGTCGTAGTAGGCCTCATGATTCTCCGCCGCGGGCGCGCATGGCTGGAAGCCCTCGCCTCCCTTTCCGGCGCCAAGAAAGCCCGCTGGGATCGCGAGGTCTCCGATGAGCTCCGGCGTGACGCTCGGGTTCTCTGGGGTCGGAGTGGTGTCAAAGGGACCGCCGATGGAGTCCACCGGGTCGAGGGTGTAGACGGCCTTGATGCGCGGATCCTGAAGGGCCGTCATCAGGGCGACCTTTCCGCCTCGCGAGTGCCCCGCGATCCCGAACCCGGACGCGTCGAGGCTCCCCCCGATAGGACCGCTCAGCTGCTCGTTCTCAGCCACGATCCAGTCCAGCATGGCAGAGCTATGAGCGGCCAGGTCTGCGTGGTCGATTGCGTTGAGAAACGAGTCGCCGAAGGAGGGGGTCAAGACGATAAAGCCGTGGGTCGCCAGGCGCTCGCTGGTGATCGCGAAGTCTGACGCGGAGAGCATGAATCCTGGCAAGAAGAGCACCGCTCGCGAAGGCGCGTCCGACTCAGGGACATAGAGCTTCGCCTGGAAGGACGACCCCTGGCCGGAGACCGAGACGGTCTGAACGGTCACCGGGTGTTCACCGAGCTCTCCGGGTTCGAACCAGGGCTCGGTGATGATCTCCTCAGCGTCCGCTTCTCCGTTCCCGGAGTCGGTCAGGTCGACGGTGTCCAGGAGCGCGTCTTCGTCCGCGGTGTCCGGCGCCGGCGGCCGTCCGACGTCCAACGCTTGCGCGGTGTCCTGAGGAGGCGTCCGAATCGAGTCGGCCTCATCGGGGACATCGGTCGTCGCGTCGACCTGCGAGGCGTCGCTCACGAGCACGGACCACCCGTCCGCGGCCGGGGCCGCCCCCGCGCCGGTCGATGAGTCCTCGCAAGCGAGGAGCATAAGGCTCGCTGTGCAGGTGATTATGAGGAGCGTAGAGCAGGGTCTCATCGGGGTTCTCTCCTTGAGCGCGCACACCCTGCCACAGGACGTGACTCAACACACAGCGTGTTCGTAGCGTGTCAGAATCGCTTCTCATGGAGTTCTCCCTGCGGTTGGTGCTACAGTCCTCCTCGGATGGGATGTTTTGGCACGGCGCGCGGCGTCAAGCAGACATGAGCACAACACACTCGATCCCCTCGGCCCGTCTCTCTCGGGCCAATGATCTTCCGCCCAATCCTGGCGGCGCCTACGTCCTTTATTGGATGACCAGCGCCCGTCGTCTCACCGACAACTTCGGACTCGAGCACGCGATCAGCTGGTCGCGGCGTCTCGGACGCCCGCTCCTCATCTTCGAGGCGCTCCGATCTGACTACCCGTGGGCCTCAGCGCGTCACCACCGCTTCATCCTCGACGGTATGGCGGCCAACCGGCGCGCTCTGGCGGCCGTGAGCGGCGTGCGTCACTACGCCTACGTGGAGCCGTCACGGGGTCACGGCGCGGGGCTCCTGGCGGCCCTCGCCGCTTCAGCCTGCGTCGTCGTCACCGACCACTTCCCCTGCTTCTTTCTCCCGAGGATGATCGCGGCTGCCGCTCAGAAGGTCCCCGTGTCTCTTGAGGTCGTCGACAGCAACGGCATCATGCCTCTGTCCACGGCGCCCAAGGTGTTCACGACCGCCTTCTCCTTTCGAAGGCACCTGCACAAGAACGTCCTTGAGCACCTCGAAGACATGCCCCTGCCCGACCCGCTGGGCGCCGCGGGCCTGTCGGGTGACCTGGAGCTCCCTTCGAGCCTCCTTGAGCGATGGCCCGAGGCCAGCCCAGAGCTGCTGGGTTCCGACCCGAGCGCTCTGGCTCGATTGCCTATCGACCATGAGGTGGAGCCCACCGGCCTTGAGGGGGGCGCCCAACAGGGTCTCGAGCGGGCGGCGAAGTTCGTCGAAGCCCGACTCGGCGCGTACCCCCAAGAGCGCAACGAGCCAGAGAGCCCCGGCGGCAGCGGCCTCTCACCGTTCCTTCACTTCGGCCACCTGTCGGTCCACTCGGTCATGCGCATGCTGGTTGAGCACGAGGGCTGGACGCCCGAGCGCGTCGCGCCCAAGCCCACGGGCAGCCGTGGCGGGTGGTGGGGCATGAGCGAGGCGGCGGAGTCCTTCATCGACGAGCTCGTGACGTGGCGGGAGGTCGGCTACACCTTTGGGCACCTCCGTCCCCATGACTACGATGCCTACGAGAGCCTCCCTTCCTGGGCGCTCGAGACCCTCGAGGAGCACGCGGATGACCCACGCGAGCATGTCTACGAGCGTACGGCGCTCGAGGCGGCCGAGACCCATGATGAGCTGTGGAACGCGGCCCAGCGACAGCTCGTGGCTGAGGGACGGATCCACGGATATCTGCGGATGCTCTGGGGGAAGAAGATCCTGGAGTGGTCCGAGCACCCTCGAGTCGCGTTGGCGCACCTCATCGAGCTCAACAACAAGTATGCCCTCGACGGGAGGAACCCGAACTCCTACTCCGGGATCTTCTGGACGCTCGGTCGCTTCGATCGTGCCTGGGGCCCGGAGCGACCGATCTTCGGCAAGATCCGCTACATGAGCAGCGCGAACACGGCGCGCAAGGTGCGCGTCCGAGGCTACCTGGCGCGCTGGTCAGGTGCCCAGCCCGAGCTGCCAGGACTCTAGGCGCTCAGTCCCAGAGACGGGTCGACATGTAGCGCTCGCCGATGTCGTTGAGCAGCGTGACGATCACGCCCTTGCCGATGGATCGGGCGACGTCGTACACGCCCGCCATGTACGCCCCCGAGCTCTGGCCAGCGAAGAGGCCGACCTGGGCGAGACGCTGCGTCATCTCCCAGCTCACGTCCACGTCCGAGTCCCACATCTTGGTGATCAGGCTCTCATCGAGGATCTCGGGGACGATGTCCTCGGGGTCCTTGAGCGGCTTGAGCCCCTCCACGCCCGGGAAGGCGTCAGGGACGACGCAATGGACCTCTACGTCTGGGTTCTCGTCGCGCAGCCGTCGCCCCGTACCCGTGAGGGTCCCGCCTGTGCCGACACCACAGACCAGGTGCGTGACCCGACCCTCGGTCTGCTCCCAGATCTCGGCTCCGGTCGTGTCGTAGTGGGCGCGCCAGTTGTGCTCGTTGCCGTACTGATCACAGAAGAAGTAACGCTCGGGCTCCGCCTCGGCCATGCGTCGAACCTCACGCAGCGCCTCGTCATAGCCGTCCTGGGCGCTCGTGTGGTGGATCTCCGCTCCGTGGGCGATCATCCGCTTCTTGCGCTCCATGGAGGCGTTGTCGGGGATCACGAGCTTCACGGGGATGCCGAGGGCCTTGCCGATCCACGAGTAAGCGATGCCCGCGTTCCCGCTCGAGGAGTCGAGGATCGTCCGCTCTGGCGTGAGTCGACCGTCCTCGAGAGCGTGGAGCAGCATGCCCATCACCGGGCGATCCTTGAGGGATCCGCCCGGATTAAAGGACTCGACCTTGGCGTAGATCTCCACTTCAGGAAGCTCGTCCTGAAAGCAGTCGATCCGCACCAGAGGCGTGTTGCCTATCAGCCCGAGCGCCGGGTAGCGCTGGGCGTAGCGAGCCTGAAGCTCTCTCGTGTTCATTCTAGCTCCGGACGATGGTCACGGACTCGATGGTGACGGGATCGAGCGGTCGGTCTCCGCCGTCGGTGCGGACCACGCCGATGGCGTCGACGATGTCCTGTCCCTCGACGACCTCGCCGAAGACCGCGTGTCGACCGTCGAGCCAACCGCAGGGGACGAGGGTGACGAAGAACTGGGAGCCATTGGTGTTCGGTCCAGCGTTCGCCATGGAGAGCTTGCCCTTGCCCGTGTGCTGGAGCTCGGGGTGGATCTCATCGGCGAAGCGGTATCCCGGGCCTCCGCGTCCGTCTCCGTCGGGGCATCCGCCCTGGAGCATGAAGTCGGCGATGACACGGTGGAAGGCCAGGCCGTTGTAGAAGGGGGAGCCGGTCTCGGTGCCCTCCGCCAGATCAATGAAGTTCTGGCACGTATTCGGGGCCTTCGTGTGGTGCAAGAGCACGGAGAAGTCACCCATGCTGGTGACGAAGTTGGCGTGGATGGTGTCGGCGGTCTCTCGGGCCTCGATGGTCTTCAGCATGGCTTCCTCTTCGGGTTCGGATAGGACTCGTGGCAGGGTCTATAGGCATGGGCCGTGCGCGCCGTCAAACGCTGCTTGTTCGCCACGAAGGACAAGGTTGTTGATTCCACCAACCCCTTTGGGGTTAACTCCACGCGCTCTGCTGCCCCGGGAGGCTCTGTGTCCAAGCGTTTCTTTTTCGCTCTATTCTTCATCGCGGCCCTCACCGTGACCTCCGCCGTCCTCGCCTGGCCCAACGGTCCAGACGAGGAGCCCTGCCTGGCCATGCCCGATGACGGTGGCTACAAGGGGCAGTGGAATCTCTGGTCGTTCGTTCCTGGCCCTCACATGCCGGAGGCCTGCCCGGATTGGGTCCGCGAGGACTGGACGACACGCGAGGGCTTCCGGGAGGAGGAGATCGCCCTGGGCGCCGGCATCCACGCCGACCGCGCCTGGCAGATCACGACAGGAGACCCCCGGGTGATCGTCGCGGTCCTCGACTCTGGCGTCTACTGGGACAACACCGATCTGGTGAACAAGTACTACATCAACAAGGGCGAGCTGGCCGCCTGCTTGCCGAACCCGGTTGAGGCGAAGCTGGGGACCTGCGCAGGGGAGGCCGTGGCGTGCACCGCCGACGCGGACTGCGCCGCCAACGCGGACTGCGTGGACTGCGCGCCGACCTGCTCGGGAGCGGCGGCCGCGGTCGAGGAGACCCAGGGGACCTGCTCCGGTGACGCCGGAGGGAGCTGCAGCGCAGATGAGGACTGCGCCGCCGTCGAGGGCTCGGTCTGCGAGGGTTACTCGCCGGCCGTCGAGGCCGTCGCCGGGACCTGCGCCGGCTCCTGCTATGGGGACTCGGACTGCGCGTCTACGGTCTGCGAGGGCGGTCTCACCGCCGTGGACTCCGCGGACGCCTTTGACGTCGACGGCTCTGGCTGGTTCGACATCCGAGACTACCTCGCCGCCTATGGAGATGACCTGGCCAAGGCTCTTGAGGACTGGGACAAGAACGCGAACGGCATGCTCGATCCCCAGGACCTGATCATCCACTGCTCCGATGGCGTCGACGATGACGGCAACGGCTATGTGGATGACATCTCCGGTTGGGACTTCTTCGCCGATGACAACGACGCCTACGATGACAACCGCTTTGGTCACGGAAACGGTGAGGCCCGCGACTCGGTTTCGGAGGGCAACAACGGCAAGGGAGACATCGGTGTCTGCCCCGATTGCACCGCCCTGATGGTCCGCGCCGGAGACTCCTTCGTCGTCGACGCCAACGAGTTCGCCCAGAGCGTGATCTTCTCCGTGGACTCCGGCGCCTCGGTGATCCAGGAGGCCCTGGGCTCGGTGAACAACACGCCCTTCTCCCAGGACGCCATCAACTACGCCTATGACAACAACGTGACCGTGATCGCCTCGGCGGCTGATGAGCTGTCGTTTCATCACAACTTCCCGGGCACCAACAATCACACGGTCTACGTCCACGCGATCCAGTACGACGGCGCCAGCGGCGATCAGTCCACGACCTTCCTCAACTTCAACAACTGCACCAACTACGGAATGCAGCTGCTCCTCTCCACGCCGGGGCTCGGATGCTCCTCTGAGGCGACGGGAATCACGGCGGGTCACACGGGCCTGGTGTACGCGGCCGGTCTGAAGGCTGAGCTTGATCCGCCGCTCTCGGCCGAAGAGGTGAAGCAGATCCTCACCCTGAACGTCGATGACATCAACGTGAACCCCAACGATGACCAGCCCACCAAGTTCAAGAGCGATGAGGGCTGGGACTGGCACTTCGGTTACGGACGCAACAACGCCCGAAAGACCGTCGACGCGGTTGTGGGAGGTCATATCCCTCCCGAGGTCGACATCGTCACCCCGCTCTGGTTCGAGGTGATCTACCCGGACACCACGCCCGAGGTGGAGATCACGGGTCGGCTCAACATCCGCCGCGACGGGAAGCCCGCGCGCTACGCCTCGGTGGATTGGCGCCTGGAGTACGCTCTGGGTGTCGCTCCCCGCGCCGGCTCCTGGGTAGAGTTCGCCTCAGGCTCCACCGAGGGTCATGAGGGCTCTTTGGCGGCCTGGAACGTCGCCGACGTCGACATCGATCTCGACGCGCCGCTCACCGACGCCCACCAGAACGCCGTGACGGTGCGTCTCCGGGCGGTCGCCAAGGACGCCGACGGTGAGGTGGTTCTCAACGGAGACGGTGAGCCTCTGTACGGCGAGATGCGCAAGGGTTTCCTCCTTGAGCGCGACCGCGACCTCGTCGAGGGCTACCCCCGCTACCTTGGAGGCTCTGGAGAGGCCGCGCCGACGTTCGCCGACCTGGATGGCGACGGCGCAGAGGAGCTGATCCTGGCGCTCTCTGATGGTCATATCCACGCCTACCATCACAACGGCGGTGAGGTGGAGGGTTGGCCCGTGAAGCTCAAGCGCCGCTGGGCGCTCGACGACTCCAACCCCAACCACGTCCTGGGCTCATGCGCCTTCCGAGAGGACAAGACCGGCTGCCTGGTGGAGCGCGGCGTGGTCGACTCCGATGTGCGCCAGACGGTGATGATGCCTCCGGCCATCGGAGACGTGGACAACGACGGTAACCTCGAGGTGGTCGTGGGCAGCTGGGATGGCTGGGTCACGGTCTACGAGCACGACGGAACCCTCAAGGAGGGCTGGCCCCAGTCGGTGGACTTCAGCCTGTTCCTGCCGAGCAAGGAGCACGTGATCGAGCCCGGCTTCTTCGCCTCGATGGTTCTGGCTGATCTCGACGGTGAGCCAGGGCTGGAGATCATCGGCGCCGCCATGGACCAGCACGTTTATGTCTGGCACCACGACGGCCAGGCCATGGCTCCGTACCCGGTGAAGGTGAGCTCCGATCCGGAGCAGGGCGCTCGCATCATCTGCACGCCGGCCGTGGGCGACATCGATGGGGACGGCCTCATGGAGATCGCCGTGGGCACCAGCGAGACCTTCGGCGCCGGCGGCAACGCCAACGAGGCGCGCGCGTACGTCCTCGACTCGGAGACGGGCGCCATCGCGGATGGCTGGCCCCAGTCTCTCTACGGTCTCACGGTCGACGTGCTCCCCATCGTCGGGCGCGGCATCGTGACCAACCCCATCCTGGTCGATCTGGACTACGACGGGACCCTTGAGATCAGCTTCGACACGATCTCCACTCAGGGCTGGATCTTCGACCACGATGGCGCCATCCACCGGAAGATGGACAACAAGGAGTTCGGATCAGGGTCCGACTCAGCGGACACGCCGGCGTACATCCTCATGAACAACGGTGCCATCGGGCACGTCGACCCGGAGGGCGGCATCGACTTCGTGAAGGGCACGGCTGGCTTCGACTTCGCCCTCGCCTTCGCCGGCGGTGGCGAGCGCGGGTACTTCGATCACCAGCTCAGCGGTTGGGACCTGGACACGGGTAAGATGATGGAGGGCTTCCCTCGCGTTCATGACGATTGGCAGTTCTTCAACACGCCGACCATCGTGGACATCAACAACGACAACGACCCTGAGGTCCTGATCGGCTCCGCTGGCTACCTGGTCCACGCCTGGAACTACAAGGGCGAGGAGCCTGAGGGCTGGCCGAAGCAGACCGGCGGGTGGATCATGGCCGCGGTGGCCGTCGGTGATCATGACGGCGACGGGCTCTTCGACGCCGCGGTCACGACTCGCGACGGCTGGCTCTACATGTGGCGTACGCCCGGCAAGGCGGGCTCGAGCATGTTTGAGTGGAACGGCGCCAACCACAACCCGATGCGCACGGGCAACTACGAGGACTCGCCGACTCCCTTCAAGGTCTGGAGCGCCCAGCCCGTGGAAGAGGTCAGCGAGGAGGAAGCGGGTCGCTCGGGTTGCGCGGGCGGCTCCAGCCCCTGGTCGTGGGTCCTGCTGACGGTCTTGGCGTTGGCGCTGGTGCGGCGACGGCTCTAGGCCGTCCCCGTCGCCAGGGGCTCTTCAAGGAGGCCGAAGGCGCGCGCGTGCTCTTCGAGGGCCGCGCGCAGCGCCTTTCGGGCTCGAAACAGGCGTGACATCACCGTCCCGATGGGGCAGTCGACCGCCTCAGCGATCTCCCGGTAGCTCAGCCCCTGGAGGTCGCTCAGGACGACCACGGCTCGGAACTCGGGCGTCAGAGACTCCAGGGCGGAGCGGACCGTCGGAGAGATCGACCGGTCGAGGAACCGACGCTCCGGGTTGGCCCACCGCTTGGTGGAGTCCGTGCAGTGGAAGCGGCTGCCGTGGCGGCCCTCTTTCTCTGCGGTCAGGATCTCCCGCTCCCGCTTCTTTCGTCGGCACTTGTTGATGAAGGTGTGGGTCTGAATCCGCAGGAGCCAGGCCCTGGCGTTGGTGCCTGGCTGGTATTGATGCCATCGCTCCCAGGCGCGGAGGATCGTCTCCTGGACAAGGTCCTCGGCCTCCGCGTGATTCTTCGTGAGTCTCAGGGCGCCGCCGTAGAGCGCGTCCAGGTGGACCATCGCCTCAGCGTTGAACTGCTCACGCTCTTTTCCGGTTCGTACGTTGGTCTTGCTCATGGTGAATTCTCCTCCCGGTGGATCCCCCTGCATCGCTCTAGCGTTACAAGGGCCGTGCCAAGTGGCTCCTGACTCCCTCGTCGCACCGGCAGATCTCCCCCCCGGATTGACGTGTCGATTGCAGCCCCCTGGGTCGAAGGGGACCTGGTGGTTTTCAGGTGCCTCACACAGGGATCGACGCACCAGAATCAAAAATGTTCTTCAACAACGAAAGAAAGGTAATTCGACAGGATGTCAGTCGCCCCGCCTCACGGCGTGCCAGGCTGGCAAACAGAGCCCTCTGAATGGGGGTGGGGACCTTGTCGCATGGGTTGAACTCTGATAGATCTTTGCGGTCTTCGCCGCAGAGGTGGCGGAGCTCCGCGCCATCACCCAGGGACTCTCTTCCCGCGATGTACAAGCTCAAAATCCAGGATGACGAGGGACGCTCGACGCGCGTCCCGATGCTCAAGGATGACGTGTCCATCGGGCGTGATGAAGGGAACACGATTCGCCTCACGGATCGGAACGTCAGCCGGAATCATGCGCGCCTGGTGCAGCGAGAGTCGAGCCTCCACCTGGTCGACCTGAGTCGCTACGGTACCCAGGTCAACGGGATGAGGATCGCCGGTGAGCACGCGCTCGAGCCCCACGACGTGATCCAGATCGGTGACTACGAGCTCAGCCTGGAGCGCGAGGGAGATCTAGGCCTTCGCGCAGACTTCGATGACTCCTCAGCGACGTTGCAGGGCGCGCCTCCACCGGAGGAGCTGGCCCTGGTTGATCCCAAGCGCGAGCACGCGCAGTTCGGCCACGCCACGACCGTGCAGGGTAGCGACGGAAGACCGCGCTTCATGATCCTGAGCGGCGCGCTGGCCGGCACCGAGCTTGTCCTGCCCGGAGACGACGTTCGCATCGGCCGCGGCAGCGAGGCGGAGCTGCAGATCGACCATCGCTCGATCAGCCGCATTCACGCCCACGTCACGTGGGACGGTCAGCAGTGCATCCTCCTGGACACCGGGAGCTCCAACGGTGTGAAGGTGAACGGGGAGGCCTATACGCAGTCCGCCCTGCGCCGCGGGGATGTGGTGGAGCTGGGTCATATTCGACTGCGGTATCTTCTGCCGGGCGAGGTCTTCACCTTCGATCCGGCCACCATGACCCACGATCTTGAGGCCCGTAGCAAGTCGACCTTGAAGCTCTTTGTTGCTCTCGTGGTCGTCGCTGTGCTCCTCGGGGTCTCCTGGGTGCATTTCTTCTCCAAGCCATCCGAGACGCCGCGCCGAACCGCGAGCGCGCCCGAGCTCGTCGAGCCGGCCGACAGTGCGTCGACGATGGGCCAGAAGGGCGCGGCGGCCACCGCCGCAGCTGCGGAAACGCCAGACGCCAAGCAGCTCGTGAAGAGCGCGATGGAGCACATCAAGGCGGAGCGTTGGAGCGAGGCTGTGCCCTTGTTCAGCGAGGCCCTGACCCTGGACCCGAAGAGCATCGACGCGAAGGCCGGGCTCATGCACGCGAACAACGAGCTGGTCGCGAAGAGCGCCTACACCGCGGTGAGCGATCTCTTCACCCAGGGCGACATCGAGGGGGCGCTCTCAGATGTGACCCGCCTCGACGCCATCGAGGAGACGAGCGTCTATCACGCCCGAGCGATCGAGCTCCGGAAGGCCATCGACGCCGGCCGAATCGTGGCGCTGCTCGACGAGGGTGATCGAGCCCTGAAGGACCGGGACTACGCTGGAGCGGTCGAGCTCGCGGAGCAGGTCCTGAAGCTCAAGCCGAACAACCGCGGCGCTCTAGCGCTCCGGGCCCGCGCAGAGAAGCGGGCTGACCGTCGTGAGGAGCGCGCGGAGCGAAGGCGAGGCGAGGGCGAGCGGCGAGATGAGGGCGCCCCAGAGAAGCGGCAGCGCGCGGAGGTGCGCGAGAAGCCCGTCGAGAAGGAGCGTCCGCCCGCCGGTGACTCGGCCATGACCGCGAAGGATCTCTACAAGGCTGCGCGCAAGGTGCACAACAGCAACCCGTCCGAGGCGCTCGCTCTGTACAAGAAGGCCGCCAAGAAGGGGTACGCTCGAGCCTGGCGCCAGATGGGCTCGCTCCACATGAAGAACGGCAACACCGCCGGCGCGGTCAAGACGTATAAGATGTACCTCAAGCTCAGCCCGGGCGCCCCGGATTCTGAGATGATTCGCAACACGATCATTCGTCTCGGCGGCTCGCCCTGAGCTCTGAACGAGAACGCGCCGAGGCCCTCGCCGCGTCGGTCATGATGGTGGGCTTCGAGGGGGACGTCGTGCCCGCCGAGCTGCGGGATTACCTGAACGGCGGAGCGCCCTGTGGGATTGTCCTGTTCCGCCGAAACCTGCCCTCGACGATGGGCAGCGCCGCGCTCCTGCGCGCGCTCCGCGCGCTCTGGCCTTCCGGTGCTTCGACGCCCCTCTTTGCGGTCGATCAGGAGGGCGGGCGTGTCCAGCGCCTCAAGCCACCCCATTGCCCCGAGATCGCGCCCATGCCGTCGGCTGGCTCCCTCGCCGAGGCAGGAGACGTCTTGGCGACTCAGACCTCTGGAGCCTTGGCGGGACGCCAGCTGAGCAGTCTCGGGTTCAACCTGGATTTCGCGCCGGTCCTCGACGTGGACTCCAACCCGGACAACCCCATTATCGGGGATCGGGCCTTCGGACATGATCCTCAGACCGTCGTCCGTCACGCCCTGGCCTGGGCGCGCGGCCTGGAGTCATCGGGCGTTCTCGCCTGCGGAAAACACTTCCCCGGGCACGGCGATACCGATCAGGACAGTCACCTTACGCTGCCCAGGCTGTCCCTCGACCTCGAGCGTCTGTCCGAGATCGAGCTGCCGCCCTTCCAGGCTGCGGTCGACGCGGGCTTCGGCGCCATGATGAGCGCGCATATTGTCTTCGAGCGCCTCGACGATCAGTGGCCCGCCACGCTCTCGGATCGGGTCCTGCCGACGCTCCTTCGTGACGGTCTCTCGTATGATGGGGTCGTGTTCTCCGATGATCTTGAGATGGCCGCGATCGACGCCCATTACGACGCAGAGACCATCGCCCGGCAGGGGCTTTGTGCCGGAATCGACGTCTTTTTGGTCTGTCGCCGTCTTGACCGCGCCGCGGAGATCCGCGCCGCGCTCGTGGAGGCCGCGTGCTCGACGCCTGAGCTCATGGCGCGTCTTGAGCGTGCTGCGGAGCGGGTACAGACGCTCCGCGACCGCGCGACTGATCACGCCTCAAGCCCCTTCACGAGGGTCGCGGGCTGATCAGCCGGCCCTCAGCGCGAACCACGCCTCGCCGACCAAGATCCCAAACAGGGCCAGGAGCGCCAAGGGCCACAGAGGCTCTCCGCGCGCGGGCGCCGCGGCGCTGACAGCGCCGGCGAGGTTGACCTGTGGCGACGGCACGTCGCTCTTGTCTCCGCTGCCGTGCAGCCGGCCCTGGAGCTCCCGCGGCTCGTAGACCGCGAGGCCGCTCTCGCCGCGGTCGACGTTCAGGCAGAAACCACGGGCGCCAAGGGGATCGTTGCGTCGCGACAGGCTGTAGGCTCCTGCCCGCTCCAGAGGTGGGAGCTCCACCCGCTCCGGTTGGCCCGGTCGCGCGGCGCGGGCCTCGAGCTCGAGCTCCAGTCCTCGAGGCCCCGTGAGCACGACAGGGCCTGAGCCTGGCGGAGCGTCGAGGACCGTGGGGGCTCCCAGGGCCAGTGAGCCTCCATGGTCGCGGTCAAAGCGTCCGGCGAGGTACTCCACGGTTCGCTGAAGAAAGGGGACGAAGCTCGTCCTGAGGACCAGGTCGGAGCCGTCCCGGTCCAGGGATGTCGTCAGGAGCAGGATTCGACCCTCGCCCATGGGGAGCTCAAGGAGCGCGGGCTCGCCTTGGCTCCAACGCGCCAGGATCTCGAGGCCCGGGCGCCTTTGCTCGTTGAGGAGCGCGAGCGTTCGCGCGCGGGCCCGCGTCAGCGAGCCCGACTCTTCGGAGGTGAAGGCGCGAAGGATGGGGTGGTCGCGACGTTCGATGGACAGGCCGCCATCGAGGTCACGGGAGCTGGCGTTCATGAGGCGCGTGTCTCGGCGCTTTAGACCTCGGATCGGGGTAGGGAGCAGCCCGCCGTAGGAGGCGTTGGACTGGGCGCCCATCTGATCACCGACCGCGATCAAGAGCCCACCGCCTTCCTGAACGAACCGGCGGATCGCCAGGGCCTGGGAGTCGGCGAGCGCCCCTACGTTGGCGAGGATCAGCACGTCGGTGTGGATCAGCAGTCCGCTGGTCAGCTCGGTGGTCTGGACGTGCTCAGGGCTCCAGCGCTCACCGGTGGCCCCTCGTGCCGCGAGGCCGGCCCGAACGAAGAAGACCTCATCGAGCCAGGGCACGTTTCTCGGGGATCCGTTCACCACGGCGATGCGCAGGGCTCGGGCCTCGCTGAGCTCGAAGTGGAACCGATCGTCGACCTTGAGAACATCCGCCTCGCTCGTGAGCTCGGCCACGCCCTGGCGCTCCCCGAGATCGACCTCCAGCGCCATATACAGATTGGCCTGCTGACTCTCCCCTGCCGGGACCTCAAGAGAGACCGCTGACACGCGCTCGCCGACACGGACGCGCACCTCGGCTTTCGCCGCCCGCTCCCCGTGGTTGGTGATCTCGACCTCGAAACCCGTCTCACCGGAGGGGCCCGCTCCCGGAGTCGGAGTGACGCCGTCGATAGAGAGGTTCTCGCGGTTTGGGTCGATCGCGAGGGGCGCGACCTCGAGCCAGGTGGGGGCCTCTTCGGTCTGCTGGGAGACGAGGGTCGGCGCGGCCGACCAGGCGTGGTGGGCGCGATCGCTCCCGATCCAGAGGACCTTCGCTTCATCGACGGAGTCCTCGAGGAGCCGCTCGGCTTCGTAGAGGCTTTGGCTGGGGTCGGCGCCGCGATCGCTGACCTCAAGTCGGTCCAGCACGCGCAGGAGCTCACTCTGATCTTGGGTCAGGTCCTCTGTGAGCGCTCGCGCTGGACGACTCGTGGCGACGAGTCCGAACCGCGCGAGGGGACCGCCCGCCTCGATTCGAGCCCGCGCGGCTTCTCGCATGCGGTCAAAGAGTCGCTCTCCGCTCTCGCTCTCGGCGGCCATGGAGGCTGAGTCATCCAGGAGGAGGACGACCGCGCTCGGCTCTCCGCTCGCGACCGCGGGCTGGGCGTCCGCCGTGGCGTAGGGCTTCGCGAGGGCGAGGACCAGGGCGGCGAGCAGCCCGACGCGCAGCGCCAGCACCAGCCACTGTTGCACGCGCAGACGCCTGGCCTGGCGCGCGTCTCCCGCCAGCAGGAACTCGATGGCCGCGAAGGGAACGACCCGCGCTCTGCGGCGCTGAATCAAATGGATCGCGACGGGGAGGCCCGCCACGAGCAGTCCCCAGAGCATGGCTGGTGTCTCAAAGCCCATCAGCGCCTCGCCCTTGGCGCCGAGGTCTCGCGTCCGACGATCCCCATGACGATCTCGATGGGCGCCGTCCGTGTGTCGACCAGCGTGGTCTTCGCGCGCGCTCTCGCGCACGCGTCCTCGACCGCCTTCAGGTGCGCCGACATACGTCGTTGATAGTGATCTCGTATGGCTCGAGGTTCGACCAGGAGCCTGTGTTGGGTCTCCAGACCGTGGAAGTCCACCGCCTCGGTGAACGGCAGATCCAGCTCATCTCCGTCGAGGAGCTGGAGGACCGTGACCTCGTGACCCGCCGCGGTCAAACGACCCAGCGCGCGCCCCATGGGCTCGGGATCACTGAGGCAGTCCGAGAGCACGTAGACGAGACCGCGCTTGCCGGTCAGCGCCCGAGCGCGGTCGAGGGCCTCCTCCAGCCCTGTCTCGCCCTGAGGCGCGTGCGTATCGAGGGCCTCGGTGAGCTGCCGGAGGTGTCCCATTCCGGTTCGCGGACGTATCTCAAGGCGCGGACCCTCGTCGAACAGGACCGCGCCCAGCGCGTCCTGCTGGCGGAGCAGCAGCAGTCCGAGACAGGTGGCGATCACCGCGGCGTACTCGTACTTCGTCAGGCGCCCCTCGGCGCCGTATCCCATGGACGCGCTCCCGTCGATCACGACGCACGCGTTCGTGTTCGTCTCGTGCTCGAACCGCTTTACAAAGTAGTGATCGAATCGAGCGACGGCGCGCCAGTCCACGTGCCTGAGCTCGTCGCCAGGCGTGTACTCCTTGTGCTCGGAGAACTCGACGCTCGCCCCTTGGTGGGCGCTCCGATGGATGCCCTGGAGTTGTCCGTGCATCACCCGGTCCGCCCGGAGCGCGCAGCCCTTGAGTCGGGCGAGTACCTCCGGACCGAGGAGCGGCTCGATGGGATCAGCGGCGCTCAACCGCGTCCTTCGATGACGGCGGCGATCAGGGCGTCCGCCGAGACGCCCTGAGCCTCAGCCTGGTAGGTCGTCAGGACCCGGTGTCGAAGAACAGCAGGCGCCAGGGCGGCCACGTCCTCGCGGCTCGCGTGGGGGCGCCCGTGGAGCGCGGCGCGGGCCTTCGCGGCCAGGATCAGGTGCTGGCTGGCTCGAGGGCCGGCTCCCCAGGACACGAACTTTCGCACCTCTTCTGGCGCCTCCGGTGCGTCCGGGCGGGTTCCCGTCACGATCTCGACGGCGTAGCGAACCACGTCAGGCGCCGTCACGATGGCGAGGACCGTGCGCTGGAGCTCGAGCAGCTCCTCGGCTTCGGCGATCACCTCGACGGGCGCCACGGGAGCGCTGGTCGTCCGGGCGACGATGTCGACCTCCTGGTCGAAGGACGGGTAATCGACGTGAATCGACAGCATGAAGCGGTCGAGCTGCGCCTCGGGGAGAGGGTAGGTGCCCTCCTGCTCGATGGGGTTCTGGGTGGCGAACACCAGGAACGGAGGATCCAGGCGATGGGTCGCGGCGCCCGCGGTCACCTGACGCTCGGCCATGGCCTCTAGCAGCGCCGCCTGGGTCTTCGGAGGGGTCCTGTTCACCTCGTCCGCCAGGAGAATCTGACAGAAGATAGGACCCTTCACGAAGCGGAAGGTGCGCTTACCGGTGGCCGTGTCCTCCTCCATGATCTCGGCGCCCGTCACGTCGCTGGGCATGAGATCAGGGGTGAACTGAATACGGCTAAACGACAGGCTCATGGTCTCGGCGAGGGTCGAGATCAAGAGCGTCTTGGCCAGCCCCGGCACCCCGACAAAGAGCCCGTGCCCTCCAGCGAGAAGGGAGGTCAACATCAGCTCGATCACCTCGTCCTGTCCGACGATTCTCTTGCGTAGCTCCGCGAGCACGCGCTCTCGGTATGCGCGCACCGCTTCCACGTGCTCGTGGCCAATCTCTTCAGCGCTCAAGGGGGGCCTCCTCCTTCACGAAGGGTTCGATTCAGTGTGGTCTGGGCCTCTCGCTCACGTTCGGCCAACGCGCGCTCGCCGAGCGCCTCGTAGGTCTTCGCCAGGAGGCCATGAATATCAACATCAAAGGGATTGAGACGGATCACCTGCTCAAAGTGCTGGCGCGCCTCAGCGTGCTTGTTCTCCAGGGCGGCTACCTGGCCGAGCAGGAGCGGCAGTAGAACATAGTCCGGCGCGACCCTGAGCGCGGGCATCAGGGCCTCTCTGGCCTCCTTGAGGCGCTGGAGGCGGATGAGCATCTTGGCGATCTTCGCCTGGAGCATGGGCACGGAGCTCCCCGCGATCTCTCGGGCCTTCTGATACTCACGAAGCGCGGCGAGGGATCGCTCCTTGAGCTGAAGCTGGTCGCCCAGCCAGATCCAGCGCCTGGCCTCCTTCGCCTCGATCATCTCCAGCTCAGTCGCCTGGGTGTCGTGGCCTCGAAAGAGCAGTCGCATGTCAAACGGGTGGTCGAGTCGCCGCAGGCCCAGACCCGACAAGTGGGCCTTCCATGTGCGCTCAAAGCGGGCAAACGAGAGCGAGGTGACGGTCTCGATCGCCTCCCGGTCTGTCTTTCCTGCGGCCATGGCGTCGAGGAGCTCGCCGATGGCCTCGGGCCCGTGGTGCACCGTGAGCCAGTCGATCACCGTGAAGACCTCAGCGAAGGCCGTCGCAGCGGCCTCCTGGCTGGGGAGCTTGGCCATGGACGGGCTCATGGCCTCAAACGAGATCAGCTCTCGGCTCGCGACCGCTTTGGCGAGGCGATCCTCGGAACGCGGCTCAAGGCTCGGGCGTCCTGGCTCTCGCCAGGCCGTCTCCAGGTACTTCGCCAGGCCCTCATGGAGCCAGATAGGCACCTGGTTGTATGTCCGCTGGGTGATCAAGAGGTGGACGAGCTCATGGGCGACCGTGTCCGCCCAGGAGTACCCGTAGACCATGTCCCGGGGCGAGGTGACCATCAGCCTGTTGTACTTGCAAAGCGCGATGGTCCCGGAGGTGCGGATCTCATCGACGGTCAGGGGGCTCACGGCCCCGAGGACGTCCACACGCGGATAGACCTCCACCCGGATCTTGCCCTTGGGGATGAAGTTCAAGCGCTCGGTCAGCGCGACCCATGAGCGCGCCAGGATGTGCTCCAGATAGGGGACGAGCAGCTCGTCCGCGCCCGGCTCGTGGAGGATCACGAAGCGCCCATCGGCCGTCGTTCGCTCCACATAGCCGGCCATCTCCTGGGCTGTGGCCCTGGCGATCTCCTCAAAGTGCTGGGCGATGGGCCCCACCTCCCGCGCGCCCTTGAGGGTCTGGGCGGCGCGGCCGTAGTCCCCTTGGAGCAGCTCCAGGCGCCCTCTCGCGAGCGTGAGCCTGGGAGAGGTCGTCCCGGCCTCCGTGAGTCGCTTCAGGGCCGCCTCAGCCTCGTCGACCCGCCATCCATCGATCGCGCGCTCCAGGGTGATCCAGTCCGCGCGGGTTGAGGCTTGGGCCACAGAGCTGAAGATCAACAGCGCCAGCAGCGCCACTCGGAGGCTCCACATCATCGGGTAAGCTCCTCGTAATAGCGCCGAACAGCCTCCTCGTAGCCCGCTGGTGCGCGCTCCTTCATGGCCTCGATGAGCTCCTTGCGAAAGGCCTCGGGAGCGGCGTGGGCGCTGCCCTCGGGGATCGCGACTTCGTCGCGCGACTGGCGGACACCCTGGCCCCCAGTCGAGCCTCCAGAGGAGTCCTTGGAGCTCTGCTCGAACTGCGCTTGGGCTTCCGAGAGCTCATCGAGTGCGCCTCGCTGGTGACCCTGTGCGCTCCCCGGGTCTCCCCTCTCCAGGGCCTCACGGGCGGCGCGCATCTTCTCACGAGCGCGCTCAAGCGCCGGCCCGATCTGCTCACCAATGCCAGGGATCGCGGGCTCGACGCCCTCCAGCTTGCTCTCCATCTTGCCTACGGCCTTGCGAAGGGCCCGCTGGCGCTTGCCGATGGCGCCGAGACGCTTCTTGATCGCGGGGCTCGGGGCGCGCTTCATCCGCTCCATCAGACGCTTGAGAAGATCCTCAAGCTCTGTGCCCATCACCTCTCCGGACTCCAGGCTCTCTATCGCCACCCTGAGGGCTCTTCCGCGCTCAGCGCTCGCCTCTCTCGCCTCGCTCTCGCCGATCTCGGCTCCCAGGGTTTTGAGGGCCGGTAGGAGGGCCTGCAGGGTGCCCAGGGCCTCGGAGATCTGCTTTTCACGGACCTGGTTGGATGTCTGGCGTCCCGCTCTCTGGGCCTCCCCCAGTTGGCCACGATCGGAGCTGTGAAGCGTCTCCGTGGGGATCTCCTCCAGGAGCTCAGCCAGGGCCTCCGAGGCCGCGAGGGCCTCCTGGTAGAGATCGGCCAGCTCCTCCTGTAGGGCCTTGAGCCGCTCGCGCTCCAGGGCGCTCGTCTCCTCTCCCGTTTCACCCTCTACGCCTCGCTGACCATCGGTGACCTCGGAGAGCTCCATCTGAAACTCCGTGAGCGCCCGGCGATGGGGAGACTGCTCCCCTTCGCGCTCTCCGAAGTCCTCATCCAGCGCGGCCATCCACTCCTGAGTGGACTTGTTGAGCTCCTCAAGACGCTTCATCGCCTCCTCGATCTTGCCCTCTCGGAGCAGGGCCCGGATGGCGTCCATCTCGCTCTGCATCGAGCTCACGTCCTCCTCGGTCTCCGAGGCGCGCTGCGAGGGGTTTTGGTTCTCATAGGGCGAGCGTTCGGACAGCTGCTCCAGCTCACGGGCCATGCGCCGCAGGCTCGCCTCGAGCTGGTCGAGCTTCCGCTCCGCCTCCGCGGCGAGCTCCGGATCGGTCTCTCCCTGAGCGATCTTGGCCATGAGCTCCCGCAGGCTCTCCTGTTGGTCGAGCAGATCACGACCCTCCTCAAGCACCCGATCCTGGCGACTGCGGTCGAGCTCATCCTTGAGTCGGAAGATGTGGCGCTCCAGATCGCCGGTCGCCTCCGCGTTGCTCTGCGTCATCATCCGCAGGAGGACCTTGGGCCGCTTCACCTGGCTGTTCGAGAGGACCGCCCGTCGGAGCTGGGCGTCCTCCTGGTCGCGATGAGCGCGCAGGTTGGCCAGGGTGTCATTGAGCAGCTCGCGCAGCGTATCGCTCGCCAAGGTGTCGGTGTTCAGGGCGCCGATCAGCCCTTCGACCCCCTCGATCACCGTCGCGCTGCTCGTGACGATGGCTTGGTGCCAGATGACGGCCGCCACGACCCGCTCGAGACGCTCCTCCAGAACAGGGCTCTCGAGCCGATCGGCCAGGAGCCCGATCATCGCGTCGATCACGCCCTCCAGATCCTTCAGTCTCCTGGCGTGCTCTACCTCGGGGCTGAACATCCAGATTCTCCTGGAAGCCGACCGGCCTACCCCGGGCCCCGTGACGTCATTGCCGTCCATGACCTCGAGCCAGATCTCGGCGCTCTCCCCTGGCGTGAGGCCCAGGGCGCGCATGGCGACCTCGTCGACGCCCTTGACCACCCGGTCGTCCAGGCCCCGACGCAGAGGTCGTCGCTGAGGCTCGCCGATGGGGCCGTCGATCCAGAGCGCGACCTCGGAGACCCCGTGGTCGTCCGAGGCCTCGTAGGCGATGGAGACCGGATCACCCTCACGCACCTCAAGGTCGGCCTCAGGACGCAGGAGCCGAACTATGGGCGCTTCGTCGACCCGGACATCGAGGACGCGTCCCGTTTGCTCTTCGGACCGTGCCCCCTTGCCATCGATGAGCGCGAACCGATAACGCCCGCTCTCTCGGGCCATGAAGCTGCCCGTCACCCGCCCGTCTCCCTGGGTCGTCATGGGCACGGTGACGGGGGTGAGAAGATCGAGCAGGAGCTCCGCGCGCGCCGAGGGCACGGTCGGGCGACCCGTGACCTGGATCGTCGTTCCGGCCATCGCGCTCAGATCGCCGCGCGTACCCTCGAGCCGTCGGGGCTCCATCTGCAGGTAGGCCGGGAAACGAAGCTCGATGGTCAGGTCGCTCAGGGCGAGCTCGATGGGGCTGGCTACCACCTCGGGTTTGAGGGTGCCGCTGAGCACGCCCAGGCCGGTCTGGGCCCATCCGGGAGCGAAGACCATCAGCGCAGCCGCACCGAGTCCGCAGGCGACCGCCACCTGACGGGATGAGCGCGCGTTCGTGGAGTCTACGAGGCTCGAGGGCGCGATGGACTCCACCTCGCTCAGGGTCAGCTCGGCGCTCGCCTGGGCCAGGGCCGAGGAGGGGACGGGCCAACCGGCCGGGCCGCGGTCTTGTAGGAGATCGTAGCTCTGGAGCGCGGTGACGATCCCCGAGTTCACCTCGGGGAGCTCCGTCTCGGCGAAGCGAGCCGCCGCCAGAGGATCGGTTCGCGCGTCCAGGGACCACCATCGCCTGACGAACTGACGGACGCAGCCCACAGCCGTGAGGCCCATGAGCAGCCACGCCCACCGCCCCGCTCCGGGGCCCAGCCAGACGGCGACCGCCAGCGAGATCGCCGTCCCGACCAGGAGCACGGTCACGCTTCGCCACAGCGCGACCCGCGCCGCGTCGCGCAGGAGCGCGCGCCGCAGGTCGGCGTTCCAGTCGGCGATCCGTTCGAAGGTTTCCATCGGCTCCACGGGTGGCGGTTGGCGCCCATCTTCGTGCGCGCGCGGTGAACCGGTCAACACGAGGCGCTCACCTGTCGATTCCCCAAGCGAGCCAGATTTGCCTCTTCTGGGGCTCCGTGGGACCCATAGAGGCGATCGAAGAAAGCTGATCTTCGTGTGAATAGTCCGGCGTGCTGGCGCGTCTCAGTCCTGTGGCATGTGGAGTTCCCAGTGAAAGAACAGGAAGACAGCGCGCTCGTTTCGCTCGCCGTCGATGGCGATCAGCGAGCGTTTCGCGAGCTCGTCGAGCGCCATCAGGCGCGGGCGTTTCGCACGGCGCTCTCCATTCTGAAGCACGAAGAGCAGGCACGAGATGTGGCCCAAGACGCCTTCGTGAAGATCTACACCAAGCTCCCCGAGTTCCGCGGCCAGGCGGCCTTCACCACCTGGCTGCACCGGATCGTGTCCAACCTGAGCATCGACCGGCTGCGAAAGACGAAACGTCACGGCGAGGTGGAGTACGACGACGCCCGGACCCACGCGGTCTCAGACAGCGCCTCGGGGCCTACCCTGGCCAGCGTCTACCTCGATGGACCCGGTCGGGCGCTGGAGCGGAGCGAGCTGCGAACTCAGATGGGGCGCGCCCTGCAGACCCTCTCGGATTCCCATCGGGAGGTCCTGCTCATGAGGGAGATCGATGGCCTCTCCTACGAGGAGCTGGCCGAGGCCCTCGAGGTGGCCAAGGGGACGGTCATGAGCCGCCTCTTCCATGCACGAAAGAAATTCATGGCCGCCATGAGCGGCTACCTTCACGCCCGATGAAGCGGAAGGGAGGAGCGAAGCGATGAAGAACGACGAGATCCTGGAGCGTATCGGCGCCTATCGAGATGGCGAGCTGGACGACGCGACGCGCGCTCAGGTCGCCGAAGAGCTGAAGAGCTGCGAGGCCAGTCAGGCCGCCTACCGAGAGCTGGAGGCCATGGACGCGCTCGTGGAGAGGGCGGTCCTGGAGCCCGCGGCCGCGGCCGATCTGACGGGCTTCACCGATGAGGTCATGGCCCGGATCGCCGCCGAGACGGCTCCAGCGCCAGCGCGCGAGGAGGAGATCACCGGGAGCCTCCTCGATCGGCTCGCCGCGATGTTGGGCATGGAGGGTCGCGGTCTGGTCTTGGCCGGCGCCATGGCGGCCGCCGCGCTCGCCTGGTTCGTCTGGCCCACGGATCCCGCCACCTTTGATGTGACACCCGAGGCCGTGCGCTCCGCGGGCAGCGCGGCGCAGGACGGGTCGACACCCGTGGAGACCGTGGCGCCGAGACCCCGTCGGGGGATGGAACTCGAGACGGCCTCGGCGGGTCGGAACGCGGCGTCGGTTCAGCAGGTGGAGGTGGCCCACGGTCGCGTGGTCATCGACGACAACGCCGATGATCCTGACCGGCCTGTGGTCGTTTGGCATATTGTAGGGGAAGAGGTAGACCCAGAGGCGGACGCGAGCCCGTGAGGAGAGCCCCTGTGAAGACCCTGGTCCTGGCCATTACCGCGACGCTGGTGCTGATGACGAGCGCCGCCTTGAGCGCTGAGCCCTCTGCCGCCCACTTTGATGTCACGGTCGTGGACGCAAAGAAGACCCCCGGCGAGGTCGATCCCAAGCTTGAGCACCTCAAAGACGTGTTGGAGCGCTCCTTCAAGGGGTACAAGAGCTTTCGCCAGGTCAACCGGGCCAAGTTCAAGGTCAGCGAAGGGAAGACCCACACGACCCCGCTGGCAGGATCTCAAAAGCTGACCATCGGCCCCCAGGCCGGCGGCGCGAAGGGGTTCTTGAAGGTTCGCCTGGTCTCCGGTGACCTCAAGACGACCGTGGACGTGAAGGACGGGGGACTGTTCTTTCAGGCGGTTCGCGGCCCCAAGGGCGCGGCCCTGGTGATCGCGATTCGAGCGACGCGGGTCGCGAAGGCTCAAACTCGTTGATCCGAGACGGTCTCCGTACCTAAATTGCCCGCCCACCGTCCTCTAGTATGCTTGGGTTGCTATGTCGTCCTCCTTCACCCGATTCGTTCTCGCCCTGGTCGTGCTCTGCGGAGCGCTCACCATCCCGGGCGCGGCGTGGGCGCAAGACGATCCTGAGGCGAAGAAGCGCGAGGCGGCCGCCCACTATCATGAGGGTCGACGGCTCTTCGACAAAGAGCTCTACACCGCGGCGATCGAGCGGTTTCAGCGGGCTCATGAGCTGTTCCCCGCGCCCGCCAATATCTACAACATCGCCAAGAGCTATGAGCGTCTTGGGGCCTCCAACCTCTGTGTAGAGTCCTACCAGAGCTACCTGAAGCTCCACGAGGAGACCCATGGTCGACCGGCGCCTGACGCGATCGATGTGCGCAACGCCATCGAGAAGTGTCGGCTAGGCGCTCGGATTCCCCTCTCCATCGAGAGCGATCCACCGGGCGCGACGGTGTATCTTCAGGAGATGGACAAGGTCGTAGGGCAGACGCCCTACTTGACCAACACTGATCCCGGGACCTACCGGCTGCGACTCACCCTGGACGGGTACCAGCCTTTTGAGCGGACCTTGCAGGTGCGGCCCGGCGAGCCCTTGAAGGTGGTGTTCAAGCTGGAGAAGTTCAGCGCCATCGGTCAGCTGATGGTGAACGCCAACGTCGTGGGAGCCGCCATTTATGTCGATGGCAAGAACGTTGGTCTGACGCCGTTCTCAGACGCGATCACGCTCTCGGCCGGCGCCCACCAGGTCACGGTGCAAAAGGACGACTACTCCACCTACACGAACCGCGTGGAGATCGCCGCGAACGAGACGACCACGGTGGACGCCACGGTGTTTCTGACGAACCCACCCAAGACCTGGAAGGGCTATACGGGATACACGACGCTCACCGTGGGGCTCGGCTCCGTGGCCGCGGGCTACTTTCTCGGCGCGAAGGCGGACACCTACTTCAGGGGGAGCCCCGACTTCGACGACTACGCTGGTTATCAGAAGCTCGCCTACGGAGCGGGAGCGGGCCTGGCCTTCACGGGCATCCTCCTGGCGATCTTCGAGTCTCTTGATGACCAGGCGATCAAGGAGGGCGACGCCCTGACCTATCACCCGGGAGCTCCCTGGGATCGACGCTTCAGCCTGAGGGAGGGACCATGAGGGTTCGCGCTCTGTGGCTCGCCCTGGCCGTGGTCATCGCGGGTCAGGTCACCTGCGCGACGGGGATCGAGCCTCCGCGCGCTACCGATCTTGTGGAGGTCACCGAGGGGCTGACCTTCGAGTTTGGCCAGGAGGCCATCTGCTGGAACCGCGCGGAGATGCTCGGTCCGAACAAGGACGTTTCGCCGGGCAACTGCAAGGACGGCAAATACATCCCCTTCATTCCGCCCACGACCCAGGTGGTCCTCAAGCCCTTCGCCATCGAGCAGCACGAGGTCTCCAATTTTCAGTACGAGTACTGTGTCGCCATGGGCGCTTGCACGCCTCCGAGCGGCTACAACGCGCCAGGTCCGCGGCAGCAGGACTACTACGAGATCGACGAGTTTGATGACCACCCGGTGATGTTCGTGAGCAAGTTTCAGGCCCAGGAGTACTGCGCGTTCGTCGGCCGACGTCTGCCGACGGAGCTGGAGTGGGACCGCGCGGCTCGAGGCAACCCCGAGGTCGTCACGGGCGGCAAGCGCAAGGTGCCTACCGACGCCTTTGATGTCCTGGAGTCCTGCAAAGGCAAGGACGTCTCCGGGACGTTCTGCGGCCAGAGCGCCGACACCGTTCCCGTGGATCAGCCTGGCGACGACTATGTGATGGAGGGGGACTACAAGATCCACCACCTGTTCTCCAACGTCGCCGAGTGGACCGGGGACGCCTACGACATCTTGCGGACCTGTAAAGATGACATGCCGGCGGAGTGCACGAGCGTCTTCGAGTGCAATGAGCTGGTGGGAGACCCCGCTCTACAGTGCTGGCAATCGGCTAATGTCTGCACGCCCTGCGATGACTACGATACCGATGTGGAGTACTGCCACCAGGGCTGCGCGAATGACAGCAGGAGCTACTATACGTGCGTGACGTGGGGCCCGGACTCTCTTCCGGTCGAGGCGAGCCAGCTGAAGACGGGCGCTGATAATTTTGGCGCCGTTCGAGGGGGCTCGGTCACCACGGCCGACGATCGCTCCTGTCACTTCTTTAGCGACTACCGAGGCTCTACGATCCAGAAGTCGACGGACACAGGGCTCTCCGCGCTGGGCTTTCGCTGCGCGGTCGATCTGTAGCGGGATCGACACCCCACCGGGGTCGTTTGTCCTCGGGTCGCTCGACCTCGTTTACAGCAGCTCGGCCGCGAGCCAACTCTCCTGAACGGCGCAGGGAGCTCTATTCTTCGCCCGGGTCGAATTTGGCACGGTCCGTGCTTTTACTCTCTACGTTCGGTGAGGCGCGCGTGAGAACGACGGTGAACTCCACAGGAGTCACACCTTGGGCGATTTCATGCTCACCAAACCCTCCGAGAGCTCTTCCCCCCGCCGCGAAGGCGCCCGGACCCTGGCCACCCGGCCTCTCTCCCTGCCCAAGAGCGCTCTCCCCGACGAGGAGCGGGGGTTCGTCGTCGTCCGACCCGGGGACACCCTGGTGAGCCTGGCCTACGCCCACCTGGGCGACGGGGGGCGCTGGCGGGAGATCTGGTCTCTGAATCGAGACTTCGTGCCCAACCCGCGCACGATCCTCCCCGGTCAGACCCTCCGGCTCCCCGAGACGGGCGAGCCCGCCGTGTCCCAGGCCCAGCGGGCGCCGGATCCCGAGTCTCCTTATCGTCTCTACGTGGTTCGTTCCATGGACAGCCTGAGCTGGATCGCCAAGAGGGAGCTCGGAGCGGGTTCCCGCTGGCGGGAGATCTGGCTCCTGAATCGCGACCAGCTCCCCAGCCCAAACCTCCTCTCGCCCGGCCTGACGCTCCGGATCCCGGTGGACGAGAGCCCGGCTGTCGAGGCGCCGTCTGAGGCGGTCGGTGAGACCGGAGCCTCGGAGGAGCGCGGGACGACCGTCCCAGAGGTCATGAGCCTCGATGAGCGGCGCGCGCGAGACGTCCGGGAGCGCTGGGGATCGATCCTGGAGCGAGCGGCCTCCGAGCTGAGCCTCCCGGTCGATGTCTGCGC
This sequence comes from uncultured Pseudomonadota bacterium, assembly GCA_937897815.1. GTDB lineage: Bacteria > Myxococcota_A > UBA9042 > PHBI01 > CALCNF01 > CALCNF01. The sequence continues at coordinate 26,530 of CALCNF010000145.1, forward strand.
CGCGCTGTGCATGTCCGAACACCGTCACGAGGGTTTTGAGCGGGACGGTGAGCTGCGCGTGCGGTTTGAACGGAAGATCTTCGCGGGCAGGACCGGGAAGTGGATCGGGAACCTCCATCGAGATCCGTCCGACGAGCGTAGAGCTCTGAGTGAAGCGCTGGTTCACGACGAGCAGTCGGCTTACGCGTCCCTGGCCATGGGCGGCGCTGGCCTCATGGGTTATCGCGCTCGACAGATGGGCTACGAGAGCCCCCGGGCCATGTGGGAGGCCATGGGAGAATCGGAGGCGACTCAGATCGAGTCGCTCCTAAGGCTCCTCGCCTCCTCGGCCGGGCTGGCTGAGGCGGCTCGGGCTCAGGGCTGGATTGTCCTGGGGCGCCAGGTGGGTCTCCTCCTGGGCTCGCGCGCGGGCCGAGCGATTGAACTGGAGCGCTACGCCCGGATCTTCAAACGCTTGGCGTCGTCGGAGTCTTGACCCGCTCTTCGGGCCCGGTTCAGTTCTTCGCCTTGAAGACCAGATAGGAGCCGCTCAAGGACGTCTCCACCTCGGCGGGCTGGGGTGTTGGCGGAAGCCACGTGACCGGGACGCTCGAGGAGAGGAGCGCGATCGAGCTCTGGATGAGGTCTTGGCTGACCGCCTTCGGAGGGGCCTTGAACAGACCGTCTTCGGTCTCGTAGCGATCCAGGCTCGCTATGGGATCGGCGAGCCAGACCGCTCGCTCTGTTCCTGTTTGGAGGCCTGCGCTCACCGAGATGTCGAGCTCAAGAGTGCTCAAGCGCACGTCTGCCCCTTGAAATCGACCATAGAGCTCCAGGGTCCAGCCCTGCGCGATGAGGGTGATCTCAACACCTTCGCCTCCGGAGGCCAGCTGCGCTCGAGGCGCGGCGCTCGGCCAGAGTCGCAAGCTCAAGTGGCTGTCGGCGTCGAGCTGGGCGAGCTCAGGCCAACTCTCCGACCAATCACCGGCGTCCCAGCGCGCCGCCATGGGGCGATCGAGACACAGGTCTCCGTTGCGCCAGACCCCCTCAAGGGTCGCGTCCAGGGTCCCGGTGTGCAGGAGCCACATCCGTTCCCCGACCTCGGACGGTACGGCGGCCGCGGGGATGGAGGTGGGCAGTGTGTCTGGGACGCAGGCGTCCGAAGAGCCCAGGACCCGCATGTCGAAGCCGACGATGAGATGCTCTTCGCTCCAGTGCCACCAGGTGACCTCATCCTCCAGGCTGGTCCGGATGTCGATCATGACGGCATTGCTGGACGGCTGGGGGCTCCCGTTCACCGGCGAGGTGGTGGCCAGATCGAGGCCAAGGGCCGTGGGTACCGCGTCGCTCAGCCACGGAGCGAACGCCTCAGCCATCGCCATGGCCAGCTGCTCGAAGAGCTCCTTCGGGTTCAGGGTGGGGTCGCCTGCCGGCTCGTCCATCTCGGGGCACTGCGCTGTGTCGGAGGCGATGAGCTCGGCGGTGAGCTCCCCGTAGCTCTCCGCCGTCGCCTGGACGGAGCCGAGCTTGCTTCGCGTCAATCGAATGGGGAGTCTCCAGACGCCGTGATCGAAGGTCACGTGGGCGGGGCAGCCGCTCAATGGATCGCTTGAGGGCAGAACGGAGAGGGGTTGAAGGCTCGCCTCAACCACCAGCTCGAGGCCCAGGGCGCTGGCGCTCAGGTTCACCTGCTCGATCGCCAACTGCGCCTCTCCCCAGGTCAGAGTCGACTTCTGGATGCTGGGGTCTCCCTCTTGGGTCTCCTGGGTGAGCTTCACCGGATCGGACCACTGCTCTGCTGCCGACAGCTCAAGCAGCGTCGAGGCGATGGTGAAGCTCCCGCTCCCGAGGCTCACGACCACGCCGTTGGACAGCGGGGCCTGCTCCTGGGGATCGCTCAGGCTTGGGTTGTCCCAGGGGTTGCCGCTGCACGCACCCAGGAGGAGGGCGATGGCTGCGCTCAAGGCCGCGGTGAGGTCAGGGCGCATCAGTCGAGCCCCCAGGTCAGGGTCGCGGTCTCCAGGGTGGTCTTGGGCCCATCGTCCAGGTGCCATGCGCCGTAGGCCAGGTGAAGGCCGCCAAGGGCGTCGCGCTCAAGATCCATGTACGCGCCCGCCGGCAGGGCGCTGAGGACCTCGGGCGTCGTCGGGGTCTGCCCGTACACCCGCGCCTGCCGAAGCTTGAGCAGGCCCGCGTCCAGGTACACAAGGGTGGCGGCGTCCTGGGCATCGTAGGCGAGGGCTACGTGCTGCCCCACCACGTGGGACCGCGTCGCGCCATGGGTGTCCTGGTAGGAGCCTCGGTCCACCACGATGGGGTGGGGTGTCGTTCCGTCTGGACTCAGGTATCGAAGTTCGCCCAGGGTCGCGTTGAAGTAGGCCACGCCCAGTCGCTGCTTGGTGTCGATAGCCGCCGACGCAAACTGACCGACGTCGCCCGTGTCGGCCCCGGTCTCGGGGTCTCGGCCATCGAGGGTCACGACCTCCCAGGAGCCTTGGACGCGCAGGGCCATCTTCAGGTCTCCGCGGGCTCGGTCGTAGAACGCGATCCGCGGCTCCGATGCGACCAGGACCAGACTGGAGAACTCGCCGTAGTCCTCCTCGGTGAGGGGGCAATCGGCCTCCCCGGAGCAGCCGTCGATGGTCTCGATATCGAAGGACTCCGCTCCAGGATTCCGGGTCGCCAGACGCAAGGTTCGCTCCCCTTCGTCTCGGTAGGCGATGTAGATGCGCCCCTCGTTGTCGAGCGCGATGGACGTGTGAGTCCCCCGATCTCCGCTGGTCTCTCCATCGACGAGCTCGCTCGTCACGGCTCCCTGGGCAGACAGATGCGCGTATCCGAGAGCACCCCGGTCGACCTCGTACCACGCAAAGTGCGAGCCGCCTTCATCGTCGGTGGCGACCGACGCCCATCGCCCGCTGTCACGCGCGACCGAGCCCTGCTCGGTCGTGGACCAGCCCGCGATCAGGTGGGTGTGGGTTCCGCCCTCGGGTGCGTCCACCCGCGCGACGAGGTTTCCGTGGGTGGCGTCGTAGCTCGCCACGACGATTCTCCCATCGTTGTGGATCGCCAGGGTCGCGTGCTGGCCCAGCTCACCCAGCTCTGGACTCGCGCCGGCTCCGCCGCACGTGCCCTGGGCGCAGGGCGCGGGTGTCGCGTCTTCTTTGCAGGCCCCGAGGGCCAAGAGACAGCAAAGGAGCAGGACTGTCGGGTGGATGTGTGTCACGTCCCGAGGCTAAGGGGACCTCGGGGTGGAATCAAGCCAATCACCCGCCCCTGCCTGCGGCTGGGGTGAGCGTGGGCGCGCCGAGCGCGTTTGACCGCGCACGCGCGAGGGCCGTACAGTCGTCTCACGATGGCCAGCGATGAGACGCAAGTAGACGATCCACCGGACCACTCAACGACCTCGGACGGTGAGATCGACATCTCTGTGAGCGGCTTCATTCTCGACGCCGATGGCAACGTATTGGCGAGCCCTGCGGAGCCCTCTGACGTGATCGTCGTGTCCGATGAGGAGGATCCAGCCCCCATCGAAGAGAGCGGCGGGACCCGTTCTTCGGCCCCGACCACCGGGGAGTATGACCGGACCCTGGCCGGCGGAGTGCTCACGAGCGAGGATCTCGACGTGGCGCTCGGGGAGCTCGAGGGCGTCGAGGTCACCTTTAAGGATTCCAGCGACTCGCAGCCGATCACGCGTCGCTCTGACGTTTCAAGCACCCGCGTCGATGAGCCATCCTCTCTGGACCAAACGACCGCCGGGAGCCTCGATGAGCGCATCCGGCAGAAGCTCGACGAGGCGGACAACCGCCCGGATGAAGATCCGATGCTCGGCATGGTCTTGGGCAACCGCTTTGAGGTGCTCGCCAAGATCGGAGAGGGCGGCATGGGCGCGGTGTACCGCGCGCGCCAGCGCGGCATCGAGCGCGAGGTCGCCATCAAGGTGCTCCTCGGCGATGTGGCGAGGAACAAGACTCTGGTGCGCCGCTTCCATCTCGAGGCGCTGGCTATTTCCAAGCTCAAGCACCCCAACACCATCCAGATCTTCGACTTTGGCGAAGAGGATGGGCTCCTCTACATCGCCATGGAGTTCCTTGAGGGGACCTCTTTGCATAGCCTCCTGGAGTTTGAGGAGCTGCTCAGCGTCCAGCGGGCTTGTCGCATCACCCGTCAGATCGCTCAGAGCCTACGAGAGGCCCACGCGAAGGGGATCATTCACCGCGATCTGAAGCCCGACAACGTCTTCCTGACCTCGGTTGGCGAGGAGAGCGACTTCGTGAAGGTCCTCGACTTCGGCGTGGCCAAGCTCAAGGAGGGCGACAAGAAGGGCGCGACCGTCACCAAGACCGGGACCATCTTCGGAACCCCGCGCTATATGTCTCCCGAGCAGGCCAAGGGTAAGCCGGTGGACGCCCGGGCTGACCTGTACGCCATGGGCATCATGCTCTACGAGATGGTCATGGGCTTCGTGCCCTTTGAGTCGGACAACCACCTCGGGGTCCTGATTCTTCACGTCCAGAAGGCTCCCTCGCCCTTCGCGGAGATGAGGCCCGACCTCGTGGTGCCCTCCAACCTGGAGGCCCTGGTCTTTAAGCTCCTGGCGAAAGATCCGGATGATCGGTACCAGACCGCTGAGGCGTTGATCCGGGATCTGGAGCAGGTCGATAAGGGCCTCGAGGACATCTTTCGCAACGTGGTGCGACGTGACGACGTTCTCGCCCACGGCTACGAGGCGATCGAGACGGAGACCACCCGCCATGAGACCCGCGTCTCGACGGACAACGAGCTCGGCTTGGACACCGTCGGTCCGATTCGGGGTGAGACGCTCTCGGTGGACACCTCCGCTGAGACGCCCAAGAAACGAGCCGCCTGGCTGGGCGCGCTCCTCAAGCTCAGCGTAGCGGCCGCGGCGACCCTGGCCGTGTTCGTAACTCTCCTTGAGCCCCTGCCCGCCGCTTACCGCGGGATCCCGGCGCTGACGACCCTCGATGTGGGGATCCAGCCGACCGCCCAGGTTCCATGGATCCAGGTGACCATCGCCAGCGATCCGGCCGAGGCGCAGGTGACGCAGGTCCTCTCTGGTGGGAAGACCACCGCGCTCGGCAAGACGCCCCTGAGCCTCCGCCGTCACCGGGGTGCGCCGGCAGAGATCTATGCCTTCGAGAAGAAGGGCTATAAGCGCTTTCAGCGCTCCTTTGACTTCATGAAGGACCAGGTCGAGACCGTTCGACTCGTCGCCGAGCCCAAGCCGGCGGCCGCGGTGAAGAAGCGGCCCGCGGCCAAGAAGCCAAAGGCCAAGCCCGAGAAGGCGAAGGAGAAGGCGAAGGCCTTCGATTACGCGCCCGGCAAGGTCGGCACCACCAAGTCATCGCCCTACTGAGGGCGCCTCAGGCGGAGAGGTGACCGCTGCCAGGGAGGCTGACCCCCGCGACCACGGGTCCCGGGGCGACCGGAACGGGCCCGGTACCCATCACGAGCATCACCTGCTGGGTGGACAGCCAGGCGCTAAACGAGGTCGCGACCGCCGTGCCGATGGCCCGCGCCATGGTCGCGAAGCGCCCATCTGTGTCGTCCATACTGAAGTTCTGGAGCATGGCGGCCTCGAGTCCCGGGGCGGTCATGCGATCCATGGCCGAGGACGAGCAGGTGCTCAGCGGCGTAGGGACGTTCGGCATCGGTGGCGCTACTGGCGGCGTCGGGAAGAGGGCGAACAGGGGATACCAGGGGAGGCCCGGCACGGTGACGCCCTGTTGCCAGAGCTCGAAGCTCTCGCTGAGCCCGCGCGCGACCGCGTCTCGCCAGTGGAGCAGATTGTGGCTCGCCTGGGGATAGGAGAGCTGGACGATCGTCGGGTAGAGCTGCGGTCCAACGAGGCACCCCTGGGAGCCCATGGCGAGGGGGCCAGCGATGGTGATGCCCTGGAAGGCCGCCTGTTGTCGCCACAGCTCATGGGCTTGCTCGAACGCGTCGAGCATCTGGTGGGCGAACTCCTTGAGCTTGCCGCCGATGATCTCCGCCTGACGGACGTGCAGTCGATTCGTGGAGGCGGGCCGCAGGTAGCTGGTCGGGTCGGGCGTGGCCGCGTGATCGCCCTCCTTGAAGGCGAGGTTATAGTGCTTCGCCGCCGTGCCCGTAGGTTGGGACCAGCGGTGAGGAATGCGCTTGCCTGCTCCCTGGTAGGTCGCGTCGGCGAGCGGCTTCATCGGTACGTTCAACCCTGGCATCGCGAGGGCTCCTCGGCTGCGGTGGTCGGTCCCGTGGGCGCGCTCTACCCAGTGCCCATGAGGCTAGGTGTCCCGGCGCTATACGTCAACGGTGCGGCAGGGTGTGTCTCGAACGCCCTCCATATGTTATCGACTCCGTCCGAGACTACGGGAGAAGACAATTGAGATGGTTTTGGCCACTGGTTTGCGCTCTGCTCGTCGCCTGCGCTCCTGACCAGAAGACGGAAGAAGGCGACAAGTCGACGTCGAAGCAGAACCCCGAATCCAGCCGAATGGTGGGGGAGCTGCATGATGGAGGCCAGCGTCATCGAGTGGCGCCCCTGATCCTCCATCCGGCGCACATGGATTTCCGAGTGGGTTGTCTGGTCGATCGGGACCAGGCGCGACAACGAGGGGACGAGCCGCGCCCGCTGTGCTTTGACGAAGATCGTCGCTCGAGCCCGCCGACCAAGCTTCGCATCGAGTACCGCTTGGGACTGCAGGTCTCCGAGTCCATGCGGCGCCTGACCCTCGCGGGTGAGGCCGCCCACTTCGTCGTGGAGGCCACTGGGACCCTGTACCAGGTGCTCGATCTGGCTCACGCGGCCTACCGAGGGGGCATGACTCGGCCGGATGAGGTCCGCGTCGTGAGCGGAAACACGGGGGGAACGGACGTCCTCGTGGAGATCTTGAAGTCCCATTACGGTACGCTGGAGATCGAGCGAATCGATGTCCCCCCTCCAGCGCCCGCCAACGCGCCTGACTCAGGCAAAGCTCCAGGAAGCGAACCATGAACACCGTCGAACGACTCCTCCTAGCCCTCTGTCTCGCGACCCTGGTCGCCTGCGCGCCCGCTCCCGAGGAGGTCTGCTCAGCGGTGGTCGACACCGGGTTTGAGCTCCCCGCCGCGACCATCTCGGATTGCGACGGAAACTCCGTCTCTCTCCTCGAGCTGATCGAGGCCAACGAGGTCACTTACATCTCCTTTGGGGCCGGCTGGTGCACCGCTTGTCAGGAGGAGATTCCCGAGTTGAACGCCCTGAAGACTGAGTTCGAGGGCAAGAACGTAGGGATCGTCCAGATCCTCGTCGAGGGGATGTCACCTGGCGTCGAGGCGCCTCTCGGCCTGTGCGGTCAGTGGGCGGGCGATGCCCTGCCGCCGATCGCCGAATTTCCCGTCTGGATCGACGTGGAGCAGAGCATGATCTGCGATCACTTCGGTGAGGCTGTCGGCACCCTGCCGGTGCACCTCCTGGTGACCGGGGACGGGACCGTTCAGTCAAGGATCGTCGGAGCGCTGCCCGCCGATATGTCCGCCAGGATCTCAGATTGGCTGTAGCTCCCGAGCGCATGGAGCGACCGTCGGACGGTCGGGGCGTCCTGATCGTCGGCTGTGGGTTCACGGGATGTTTCCTGGCCCAGCGCTTGGCCTTCCGAGGCGATCCCGTCTTCGGGACGACCCGCTCTGAGGAGCGTGGCCTGGTGATCTCTTCGAGGGGCGCTGAGCCTATCCTCATGGACGCGGGAGACGTCTCTCCCATCGACCGCTTGCGAGGGCGCATCTACGGGGTCGTGCTCTCCGTGCCTCCACAGATGGCGCGTGATGGCTCGTATGAGGACATCACCGAGTCCCTGACCCGTCGCTTCGCCTCGTGGAACCTTGAGTCCCTGGTCTACATCTCATCGACCAGCGTCTACGGTGATCAGGCCGGGGCGGTGGCCACAGAGCACACGGAGTGCGATCCCGACAGCCCGAGGGGTCGCGCGCGGCTCGCCATCGAGCGGCAGGTCCTGGGCTCTGGCTTGCCCGCCATGGTCGTGAGGCCTTCGGGCATCTATGGGCCCGGCCGCAGTCAGCTCCATCGCGCCGCTCGGGGCCACCACAGGCTGGTCGCCGGCGGCGCATCGATCACCAATCGCATCCACGTCGACGACCTGTGCCAGATCATCGATCACGCGCTCCATCGAGGCGAGCCGGGCTCGACCTATCTGGCGAGCGACGCCGCGCCGTCGACCCAGCGCGAGGTCTCGGACTACATGGGAAGTCTGGGCCTCCCTGGACCCAACGAGATCCCCCTCGAGGAGGCTCGCGTCCGTCTCGATAAGAACGTCCTGGCCATGCTCATGGGCTCCAAGCGCCTCGACGGTTCGTGGACCCGTGAGCGCCTTGGCGTCACCTTACGCTACCCGGATTATCGGGCGGGACTCGGCGCGATCTGGGAGCGAGAGTCTCCCGAGATCAAGGCGCTGATCACGGACAGAAGCTGACCTGATGTTCCGCGTCGAAGAGCAGCGCCTCGTCTCCGCAGGCGTCGCTGCACGCGGGCATGCCGGGCCCTCCACACAGGGTGCGACAGGAGAACTGCCCCTCGTGACCCAGGCAGGAGGTGCCTCGCTCGCAGTCCGAGGCCTGTGCGCACTCGGACCCGTGGGCACCCGTCCCGGCTTCGGCGCACACGAAGCCGCCCAGCCAGAAGCACCCCTCGCTGTCTTCACACACAGAGGGGTCCTCGATGCAGCTCTCGAGCACACAGAGCCTCGCGGGCTCCTCCGCCTCCGCGCCCGGGACCAGGAACGTCCCACCGGAGCAGCGGTTGCTGCAGGCGATGGTCTCGTCGTTGGGGGTCTCACTGCTGTCGCACAGGGGCACGCAGCTTGAGCCCATGCACGTGAGCCCTGCCATACACTCCGTGGGGTATTGGCAGGCCTGTCCCACGTAGCCTTGACCCGCCCAAAGGCACTGGCGTCCCGTGCTCAACAGAAAGCAGCCACGCCCGGGGTTGCAGTCCTGAGCCAGGAGATCGCAGCCCTCTCTTCGGGTCGTGAACGACCACTCTTTGTGGAAGCTCTCACCGGCGACCTCGCCCATGATCTCCACCATGTACGTGGTGACCGGCTCCAGGGGGCGGTGAGGGATCACCGCGATGGTCTCAGCGTTCAGGTACGCGTCGTTCTCAGATGCCAGGACCGTGACCTCGATCTCGTCGCCCTGCTCCACCGCGTGCATGCCCACCTTCGATACGACGAGGGCGCCACCTTGGGTCGCCTGGAGCGTGATCACCGGTCCGCTCGGGTACCCCTGGGGTGGCGCCGCGGGCTGGGGAGCGTCCTTTCCGTCCCACGAAAACTCTACGTTCGTCGCTCCGTCGGCTGGGTAGGTCCACATCTGGGCCTCGGCGGGGTCGAGCGCATCGCCCGTCGCCCGACCCGAGGGCCCTCCATCGCTGCGCATGACCAGGAAGCCCACCGCGCCCAGCGTGGCCAGGCCGAGCACCACCATCGTCGGCCTATTCATGGCGGCCCAGCTCTACAATCTGCAGGGTGTAGTCCTCGAGCACAGCCACGCCATGTCCCATCTCGCTCACGTTGGAGTTCAGGATGCGCACCCGCTGATAGAGAGTCTCTAACCAACTGTAGACGGCGGCGGTCGGCGAGTGCTTGAACGCGACCAGCTCGGCGACATAGACTCCCTCATATCCCGCGGCGTTCATGCGATCCATCGGTGTCTCGCCTGTGGATCCAGGAGCCCCGGCGGGCTCCACGTATACGCTCAGCCCCTCCTTGAAGTAGAGGTCGAAGTTCTCGGCGATGAAGTCCGCGTGATCCTGTGCGGCTTGGCTCAGCAGCTTGTTCTGGACCAGGGGGCTCAGCCCGGCCTGTTGCCGGATCGCGTTGATGGTGTTCATCGCCTCGAAGGCCGGGTTCACTCCCGCCTGCTCTTCTTGAACCTCCCATCGGGCCATCCCCTCAGGGACCTGGAGCGTGTTGTCAGAGACGGTCGAGGAGGTGGTGTTCGC
>CALCNF010000146.1 GCA_937897815.1 uncultured Pseudomonadota bacterium
ACAACATCTTCGCTCGGAACATGTTCATTCAGCCGACAGAGCAAGAGCTCGCGGACTTCCATCCCGAGTTCACGGTCGTTCACGCGCCGGAGTTTAAGGCCGATCCGTCCATCGACGGGACCGCCTCTGAGGCCGCCGTGGTCGTGAACTTCACCAAGCGAATGGTCCTGATCTGCGGCACCGAGTACGCAGGCGAGGTCAAGAAGAGCATCTTCACGGTGCTGAACTATCTGCTCCCGGCCAAGGGCGTGCTGGGTATGCATTGCTCGGCCAACATCGGTCCCGAGAACGACACCACCATCTACTTTGGTTTGAGCGGTACGGGTAAGACCACGCTCTCGACCGACGAGGCTCGACCGCTGATCGGCGATGACGAGCACGGCTGGTCGGATAACGGTGTCTTCAACTTCGAGGGAGGCTGCTACGCCAAGGTGATTCGACTGGACCGCGAGGCCGAGCCGGTCATCTGGAACACCACGCGTGCGTTCGGGACGTTGCTGGAGAACGTGGTGATGGACCCCGCGACGCGCGAGCTCGATCTCGACGACGCCCGCTACACGGAGAACACGAGGGCAAGCTACGATATCAGCCAGGTCCCGGGAGCCGTGCCGTCCGGCGCCGGTGACCACCCACGTAATATCGTGCTGCTCACCTGCGACGCGTTCGGCGTGCTGCCGCCGATCTCGGCGCTCACTCCGGCGCAGGCCATGTACCACTTCCTCTCCGGCTACACGGCGAAGGTCGCCGGCACAGAGCGCGGGGTTACGGAGCCCCAGGCGGTGTTTAGCGCCTGCTTCGGCTCCCCCTTTATGGCCCGGCACCCCACGGTATACGCGGAGCTCCTCGGCAAGAAGATCGCCGAGCACAACGTCCGCTGCTGGCTCGTGAACACCGGCTGGACCGGAGGCCCTCACGGCACGGGATCGCGCATGAAGATTCAGTGGACCCGCGCCCTGCTTGAGGCCGCTCTCACGGGCGAGCTGCGAGACGTACCGATGACGCCGCACCCCGTCTTCAAGGTCGGCGTGCCTGAGTCGGCGCCTGGTGTCCCAGCCGAGATCCTCGACCCCCGTTGCACCTGGGCCGACCCGAGCGCCTACGACGCCCAGGCGCGACAGCTCGCGGATCTCTTCGCGGAGAACTTCAAGCAGTACGCGGCCAACGCAACCGACGACATCAAGGCCGCTCAGCCCACCTACTGAGCTGAGCGCCTCACGCCTTCTCGGCGTTGAAGCGGTCCGCGAGCTCGCGGGCCTCCACGATGTTGTCCTCGATGGCGCAGTACGTCCAACCGCCGTAGCGCCCCAGGGAATGCACGCCTCGCTCTGCGAGCATGGCGCGCTTCTGGGCGACATCGTCGATGGAGTCCCGAGTGATGTGCACGTAAGCCGGGTCGAGGGTCACGGAGTGCCATGAGACAAGCTCATGCTCGTCGACGACCCCAACGACCTTCAGATCCTCAAGCACGCGAAGGCGCATGCGCTCGACCTCCGCTTCGTCGATCACCGCGTCTCGCGGATAACCCAGCTCCACGTAGATGCTCATACGATCGGTTCCGAAGATGTTGTCGTAGAACCCGACCCGATAGAAGCAGACCTCCGTATCGGGATAATAGACCCAGTTCACGCCCTCCAGACCCTTCCGGTCAAAGCCCATGTTGAACACCAGGACCTTGTTCCAGGTATAGACCTCGGGGTCGTAGGAGACGCCACAGAGGTCCATGAGCCGGTTGATGGGCGCCGAGCTCAGGATCGCTTCGTACTGGATCTCTCGTTGGGGCGTGCGGGCGACCCGCGCGTCGAGATCGATGGAGATCACCGGCTCGGAGAGGAGCACTCGCTCTTGGTCAACCCCCTGCATCAGCGCCTGGATGTACTGGATGGCGCCGCCCTCTGGATAGGTGAAGGTGGCGTTGTACGAGGCGTTGTCTGCGGCCCGGAAGTTCCGGATGATCTCGGGGATGTCGGCATAGGGGAAGAAGCGCCCCATGGCATCGACGTCCAAGTTGGCCAGGTCAGTCGCGTACAGCTTCTCGTTGTAGGGAATCAGGAAGCGTTCCGAGATGCCGCGACCAAACTTCTGATAGAGCATCTCCTTGAAGTTGCTCGCCGGAACTCCGGTCTCGTAGGTCTCATCCTTGGTGAGGAGATCGACCAGCAGCTCGATAAAGGTGTCCTTCGGGAGCTGGTGGAAGTTCTTCTGATAGGGGAAGTCCACCCAGGAACCCTCGTCCCAGATCCGAGCGACCTTCTGCACGCGAAGCACCTCTTGCCCGCCCATCCGGTCCACCAGGTAGCGCTCGATCTCGGGGTGCTTGAAGTGGAAGAAGTGCCCCGAATAGTCCCAGACGAAGCCGTCTTGCTTCACGGTACGGCAATAGCCTCCGACCTCGGGCTGCGCCTCGCAGATCAGATAATCGTCCGTCTTCAGCCAGTCAGCGAACGCGAGGCCTGTAGCCCCAGCCCCGACCACCAGGTAGCGCGTGCGTTCCAAGGTAACCGCTCCTCAGCCCTGATCCATCTCCGCCAGTAACGCCTCTCCACCCTCCAGCTTCGCGATCTCGTCGCGTGAGACAGGGTGGAACTCGTCCAGACCGTACTGGTCCGCGTACAAGGTGTACACCTTACCTGGGCAAGCCTGAGCGAACGCACAAGAATCCACATGCGGACACGACGTGGTGGAGGCCACAAAGGCGGAGGCTCGCGCCTCACCGAAGCTGTGCTCAAATCCAGCGCTCGCGTAGAACGTGCCCGCCGGATCCAGCATGCGCTCCTGGTAGCGCTCAGGCGTCATCAAGGAGTGCCCTGTTCGCTGCTGGTGACGCATGGCCACGCAGGGGACGATCTCGCCCCATTGAAGCTCCGCAAGAGGCCACCAGCCGTCGGGATAGATCGCGTCAACGGCGTCCGTCATACAAAGCGAGACGCTCTGGTAGCGATCCGTGGCGCTCGACGTGTTCGGGAAGGCGAGGTGAACCTCCCACCAGTCGCCCAACGGCTTCACGAGGTCCCGCAGCGCCGCCATGTCATGAACATTCTGGCGGGTGAGAACCGTGGTGAAGATCAGCGCGCCGCCCTCCCCCTTCTTCTCGCGTATCTGCTCAACGGCCTCCATCAGGTGACCGAAGGCGCCGGGCGTGCCCGTGATCCCCTCGTGAGTCTCGGGGCTGGACCCGTAGATCGGCGCGTAGATCTTGTAGCGCTCAGGCATGGCCGCCAGGAACCGATCCGCGAACTCCGGGTCGCGCAGGGGCCGGCAGGTACTGAAGACGTGAAACTCCTCAAACCCCGATTCGCGGGCCAGGTCCAGCAGGGAGATCAGGTAGGGCGCGTTCAGGGGCTCGATCCCGTTGACCCTCAGGATCTTCGTGCCAGCGGCGCCGCTCCGCACGATGTCGCTTCGCAATGTCTGGACGAACGCGGACTCCGCGTCGTTCACCCAGTACACCTCCTCGCGGATCGAGCAGAAGTTGCAGCTGAAGCCGCAGGGCGCGGGGATCGCCAGATTCAGCGCCGGCGGAGGCCCCTCTTTCGCGCGCTCCGGGAGGCGCTCGGGCACACTGGCGACCTCGAAGGTCACGCCGGGCTCAACGCTCTCAAGCAGAAGAGAGAGCTCCAGGGCGAGCGCCGCCAGCGCGTCCGCGCGGTCAGCATCGGTCGTCTCGCCGAACACGAGTCGATAGGAGACGTCGAGCTTCCGGGTTCGATAGGCCGCCGGCCGGCCGTCGTCTCGCGGCCGCACTTTGACCCGAGGCATAAAGTCCTGACCCTCTCGCTCGAACGAGAACGCGAGGCCCTCACCGCCCGCCGGGTAGATCTCGCTCAGCGCCCAGCCTCCGAGCAGCTCGCTGCCCACATCAAGGTGTCCGCTCAACCAACCCTGCACGCCGGTGACATCAAAGCTTACGGTTTGAATGTCCGCAGGCGAAACCGCAACCACATCGCTCAGCGACACCACGGATGGAGACTCCGAGAGCTCCTTGCAGATGACCTCCGCGAGCGCACGAACCTCCTCCGGCGTCTCGAGATCGGAGACGTCCCAGGTGTCCGGCGCCTTGCGATAACTGGCCGCGTAGATCTCGCCGGAGGCGAAGGCCTGGATGGGCTCTTCATCCAATTCGATCCACTCAAGCTCCAGACCGGCGCCCTCCAAGGGCCCGACCTTGATGGCTACGCTACGCGCTCCAAGACGCCGAATCCCTTGCAACGCCCACCCTGCGGGTAGCGTCTGCGACCGGCCCAACAAATCGCGCGCCGCCTCGCGTACAGCGAGGAGCCCTGAGGTCGGCCGGGACCCTGAGCGTTCTACGTTCATACCCTGATTGTCCCCGCCCCAGGGCTCAAGAGTCAATCCCGCGCCCGCATACGCACGGTCACCCGCTCGCTCGTGCGCACGCTTCCGGGCTCAAGCACGCTCGCGTGATGGCCCTCTTTTCGAAGCTCAATCAGGGCTTCGAGACGTGTCTGCGGGAGCCTGATCGGGGTCTCGCCCACCGGCTCACCATCGACCAGGACCAACGCTCCCGAGGGCTCAGAGACCAGCATAAGATAGCGCTCCACAGCCTGAACTTCTTTGGCGGACGACGCCGACGAGGGCGCACCGTTCGTCTGCTCATGGACCGGTGGCGTCAAAGGCTCGCTCTTCATCGCTGCAGGGGACGGCTCAACCTGCGAAACGGGCTCTGGCTCAGCTCTCGTTGCGAGGGCGACCGCCACGAGGAGGAGCACGGTGAGCGGCCAGGCCGGACGGCGAGCGACAGACCGCACACCTCTGTGCAGGGCGTCCGAGGCCACTCCACGACGCTCCGTAGCCCTGGGTACACCGGTCTGCAAATCCGGGCGAACAGAGCGAGGCCTCTCCGACTCAAGGAGCGTGACAACCTCCCCTCGCTTGTCCTGTTCAGGAAGCAAGGCCTCGAAATTGGCGACGGTCGGCGAGGACGGAACGGCCAGGTGCTGACCGGGAAGCAGCAAGGCTTCGGGACGAGCGAGAGCCGATTCGCGACGAGTCGTCTGGGTGTCCCGAGCGAACTCTGGGGCGATCTCTGGACGGTTGCGCTCCCGAGCGGATTGGTTGAGCGCCTCGTCCCGATAGCTATCGGTGCCGTCCACGAGCGGCTTGGGGTGTTCGTCGAGCAGGTGTATCGCCGCAGCCATCTGAAGGCGGTGCAGCACCTCCAGAGCGTCCAAAGGTCGCTCTGAGGGCTGCTTGGACAAGCACTGCATGCAGAGCTCCACGGCGTCCCCCGCCAGGGACTCGCCGGCGACGCTCGGCCAGGCTGGAGCCTCCTCCAGATGCGCGATCAGGTACTGCGTCGCCTCCATATGCTCAAACAGGGGTCGTCCGGTGATCATCTCGTAGAAGATGGCTCCAAGGGCGTAGAGGTCGGATCGGGGACTCACCGGCATCGCCGCCACCTGCTCGGGCGACATGAACCGCGGCGATCCGATCGCCAAGCCCGTTCCTGTGAGGCGCATCGGAGCCGCCGCCGGGCCGGTCACCTTCGCGATGCCAAAGTCGACCACCTTCACAAAGTCCCGACGTCCGACAATCTCGGTGAGGAGGACGTTCGATGGCTTGAGATCCCGGTGCACGATCCCGCCGGCGTGGGCCTCCGCGAGACTCTCGGCCATCTGAGAGAGGATGTGGATCGCTCGCGAGAGCGGTAATGGCGCCTCATTGGAGAGCACCTCCCGCAGGGTTCGCCCTTCGACAAGCTCCATCACGAGATAGAAAACCCCGTCCTCAGTCTCACCGTAATCGATCAACGAGACCGTGTGGGGATGACGTAGGGATGCGACCGCCCTCGCCTCCTGACGGAAGCGCGCGACCTCGCGCTCATCGAGGGCGGACTGCCCGTGCAACACCTTCAGCGCTACCGCCCGGTTCACCACCTCTTGGTTGGCCCGATAAACCGTGCCCATACCGCCGGCCCCGAGGCGCTCTTCGATCCGGTAGCGCCCCCCAAAGACACGCCCGATCAAGGAGTCGTTCCCCGGATTTAGGCCCACGTCCACCGGCGGACGCACCTGGGCGTCCGTGGCGCTCGTGGAGGTCGGGTGGAGAGGATCACCCATAGCGGCTCCGTTGGGGGCTAGAACATTTGAGGGAAGCCGCTCTAACTTCAGCCATAGCGCTGCCGTGTGACAAGGAGCCGGTCCCATTCGGGTGGGTTTGTCGGTGACGCCACCTCCTCGGAGGCAGGAGTTTTGCGCGCGTCGTGCGAGGCTCGAGCCCGTGGCCGTGCGCTTGCTGCGCGCGAGCGCGTGTGCTAGCGACGGCGACAGCCGTGTTCCGAGGCAGCGCTCAGACCAGAGGGGGTCATCATGCAGCGACATACGGGCCGAGCGGAGTTGATCGATCGCCTGATTCCTGAGCTCGAACGGGCTCCTGCCTGTGACTCTGCCTTGCTTGCGGCCTTTGGTCGCGCAGTGTTGCGCCGCGCCGATGACCGCTATTTGTTTCGGCATCGCCTGACGACGCTGAGCTCTCAGCTGCGGGACTCCTTCGCGTGGATCTCAGAGCACGCCGGATCGAGAGAGATTCATGTGCGGGTGTTCAAACCCGTCGACGAAGCTCACGGCTACGAGCTCGACGGCTGGGTCGTCGAGACCCTCATGCCAGACCAGCCTTTCATCGTGGACACCTCCCGGCTGTTCTTCGAGCGCGCGGGCATCCGTACGCTCAATCGCCTCTCTGTCATCCTCCCCGCGGTCTTCGACGAGTCCAGAGTCCTGACCCAGATCGGGGGAAAGCGCGAAGAGATCGAGCAGGTGAGCTACGCCCGGACCTTTGTGGATCTGGGTGACGACAACGATCCCGAGACCGTGACACGCTCCCTGGTGGAGCGCCTCACGCTGGCCGCGGCCGCGGTCTCTGACTTCTCGACCATGGTAGGCCGGGTGGCCCAATGGTCCGATGACTTCGTGGCTCTGGGCGGCAAGAACGCCGAGTGGCAAGACCCGTGCAGTGAGGTCGCCGATTTCCTGCGGTGGCTCATCGATGACAACTTTGTGTTCATGGGTCTCCTGGTCGAGAGCGAGGCTCTCCATGAAAAGCTGGGCATCGCCTCACACCTGGATCCCACCAACGGATCGTTTACCGCGGCTCACAGCGGCCCTCCCGCTTGGCCCATCGTACGCGTAGGCAAGTCAGCCCAAGAGTCCCTGGTCCACCGCGGCGGAAAGGTGGACGAGATCCGTGTGCACCTCTTTGACAGCGACGGGCAGGCGGCGGGAGCCGCGCTGATCCGCGGCCTCTTCACCTTTAAGGGCCTGGGCGAGAGCGGAGGGCAGATCCCCATCGTTCGCCAGACCCTCGCGGCTGTGCTCGAAGAGAGCGAGACCGTCCCCGGGAGTTTTGAGTACAAGGCGCTCGTCAACGCCTTCAACAGCCTCCCGGTCGAGTACCTCTTTGAAGCGGAACGGAACACCGTGTCCGAGCTGCTGGAGACCGTTACGCTCGGCGACTCAAGCCGAGAGATTCACGCTCAGTTGGTCCTCAATGACGACGGGAGCAGCGCCTACGCCTTCGTGGTCTTCCCGAAAGAGGAATACAACGACGACATGCGCGCTGCCCTTGAGGCCCTGCTTCGCAAAGAGTTGAACGCCTCCTACGTCGATCACCGCGTCCACCTCGGCAAGTACGGGGCCATGGCGCTTCACTTCTACGCGACCGGAGCCTCCGACTTCGGCGCTCAGGACATCGACGCCGTTCGCGAGCTCCTCGTCGAGACCGGGACCCCTTGGTCGTTCCGTCTGCGACGCGCTCTCGAGGAACGCCAGGGCGAGAGTGAAGGCGCGGAGACCTTCGCTCAGTGGCGGCACACCTTTGGAGAGGTCTACACGAACGCGACGCTCCCTGAGCATGCCGTCCTCGACATTGAGCACCTCCAGGCCGTCCTCGAGGGAGACTCCGTGCGCTTCGAGCTCGTCGCTCACCCCACGGCCGACGGACAGGCCCTGCTGCGCATCTACAGTCGCGAGCACATGAACCTCACGTCTCTTCTGCCTGTCATCGACAACTTCGGCATCGTCGTGGTGGAGCAGTCAGCGTTCGAGCTCTGCTTGCAGCGCGACTCGGGACTCACGGTCAACACGCTCCACGTTCACGACGGAAATGACTCGATCCTCGAGGTACGCGACAAGCTGATCGATGGCCTGCGAGCCGTATCGTCAAAGCGCATGCGGAGCGATCGACTCAACCGACTCATGACCGCCGCCAACCTGACCTGGCAGGAGGTGGACCTCTTCCGGGCCCTCTTCCACTACAGCCGTCTGCTGGGTCACCAGGTCAACGCGGAGATCGTTCAGAAGGTTCTGTGCACCCAGCACGAGCTCACGAGTGATCTGGCCGCCCTCTTCCGCTTGCGCTTCGAGCCGTCTGACGCGCTCGAGGACGAGTCCCGGCCGGCCCAGGTCGCTGAGGTGCAGGAGCGTATCAACAGCCGCCTCTCACAGGTGAGCGGGTTTGAGGAGGATCGTCTCCTCAGGACTTATCTGAACCTCATCCAGTCGATCCTGCGCACCAACTTCTATCGAGGGCGCGAGGACGGTGAGCACTTCATCTCCTTCAAGATCGACTGCTCGAAAGTCACGGAGATGCCGGACCCCCGTCCCATGCGAGAGATCTACGTGCACCACGCTCAGATGGAGGGCGTGCATCTGCGCGGCGGGCGCGTGGCCCGCGGTGGCCTCCGGTGGAGCGATCGCCTCGACGACTATCGCACCGAGGTCCTCGGCCTCATGGCCACCCAGATGCTGAAGAACGCCCTCATCGTCCCGATGGGCGCCAAGGGCGGCTTCATCCTGAAAGACCCTGTCGACGACTACAATGAGGCGCGAGTCCGAGCCGACGAGCTCTACAAGATCTTCATCCGTGGACTTCTTGAGGTTACCGACAACCTCGTCGATGGCGCCATCGTCCCCCCTCCGCACGTCGTTCGCTACGACGAGGACGATCCCTACCTGGTCGTCGCGGCCGACAAGGGCACCGCGCACCTGTCGGACACAGCCAACGAGATCGCGGAGTCCTTCGACTTCTGGCTGGGTGACGCCTTCGCCTCAGGCGGTTCGGTCGGCTATGACCACAAGATCAAGGGCATCACGGCGCGCGGCGCCTGGGTCTGCGTCCAGCGCTTGTTCAAGGAGATCGGCATCGATCCCGAGGCTGACCCCATCACCGCGGTCGGCATCGGCGACATGTCGGGCGACGTGTTCGGTAACGGCATGTTGCTCTCGAAGAGCATGAAGGTGGTCGGCGCGTTCAACCACCGTCACATCTTCGTGGATCCCGACCCGGATCCCGCCGCTTCGTGGCAGGAGCGAAAGCGCCTGTTCGACACCCCACGAACCCAGTGGACCGACTACAACTCGGAGCTGATCTCCGAGGGTGGAGGGGTCTTCGAGCGCGGCGCCAAGTCCATCACGCTGACCGATCCCATGAAGACGCTCCTCCAGACGGAGGATGAGACGGCCAGCGGCGAAGAGCTGATCCGGATGATCCTCAAGGCGGAGGTCGACCTGCTCTGGAACGGGGGCATCGGGACCTACGTGAAGTCGACGCGCGAGACCCACGCGGACGTCGGAGACAAGGCCAATGACCGCGTGCGTATCGACGCCGATGAGCTCCAATGTCGTGTCATCGGCGAGGGCGGCAACCTGGGAATCACCCAGAGCGCGCGTGTCGAGTACAGCGCCCTTGGCGGGCTCATTCACCTGGACGCCATCGATAACTCCGGCGGCGTCGACCTGTCCGACCACGAGGTGAACCTCAAGATCCTCCTGCAGCCGGTAGTCGCATCGGGCGCCCTCTCCTCCGAGGGGCGAAACGAGCTCCTCACGCGCGTCGGCGATGGTATCTGTGACACTGTGCTCCAGAACAACTACGACCAGGCCCTCGCGCTGAGCCTGGACGTGGTGCGAAGCCGACGTGACATCTGGGCCTTCGTGCGAGCCACGGACTTCCTCAGGGAGGCCATCGGCTTCAAGCGCCATCAAGAGCGTCTGCCCCGCAGGATCGGCGAGATTGAGAAGCGCCTGCAGGGTGAACAGGGCTACTTCCGGCCCGAGCTCGGTAAGCTCCTCGCCTTCGTGAAGCGTCACGTCTATCAGGCGCTGGTCGAGGAGCCACTAGGCTCCATGGAGACGCTGCGGCCATGGCTGCGCTCCTACTTTCCGGAAGAGGTCGTCGATGGTGTGCCCGTCGATCTCGAGGGGCATATGCTCGCAGCCGAGATCGCCGCGACCCTTCAGACCAATCACATTATCGACCACGCTGGCATCGCGTTCTTCTGCGACATGATGACCATCACGGAGCGCTCCGCCCATGACGTCGCGGCCGCCTATCTCATCGGAGAGGACATCCTCGACGCCCGAGGCCTGCGCACCGAGATCGCCTCCGGCGAGAAGCTCAGCGCCACGGAGACGTACGACGCGCTGCTCGCCATCGAGGAGAGCCTGGCGGACATCACGCGATGGATCCTGGAGCTGCACCCCAGAAAGCTGTCCCTGGAGATGCTCGACGAGGTGGCCGACATTCGCGATGCGGCGCGTGACATCGACAATCGATGGCGTCAGGTGCTTCCGGTGAACGTGACCCGTGACCTGCAGCAGCAGGCGCACG
>CALCNF010000147.1 GCA_937897815.1 uncultured Pseudomonadota bacterium
GCCCAGACGTCGGTGTAGATGACGTCCGCGTCGCGGACCGCCTCGACGATGTCCGTGGTCTGCAGCAGCGCCGTCCCCGCGGCGTCCGCGTCGGCCTGCCCCTGGGCGACCACCTCCGGATCCATCCAGTAGCCTTCCGGGGCGCCACAGGCGAAGTCCATCCCGGCCTTGGAGGCGGCGAACATCAGGGAGTGCGCCATATTGTTCCCGTCGCCGATGTAGGCGAACTTCAACCCACGGGTCTCTCCGAGCTTCTCTCGAATCGTGAGGAGATCGGCGAGCGCCTGACAGGGGTGCAGCAGGTCGGTCAGGCCGTTAATCACGGGGATCGAGCCGTACTTGGCGAGGTTCACGACGTCGTCGTGAGCGAACGTCCGGGCCATGATGCCATCGACGTAGCGGCTCAGGACCTGAGCCGTGTCGCTGATCGGCTCTCCTCGGCCGAGCTGGATGTCCCGAGAGCTCAGGAAGAGACCGATACCACCGAGCTGGTAGATGCCGACCTGGAAGCTCACCCGGGTGCGCGTCGAGGACTTCTGGAAGATCATCCCCAGCGTCTTGTTCTTCAGGCGATCGGCGTACGCATCCGGGTTGGACTTGATGTCCACGGCCAGATCAACGATCGCGGCCACCTCTGCGGCGCTCATGTCATGGATGGAGACGAGGTGCTTCATGAGAGTTCTCGCGGTCCTAGGTTGAGGATGGTTCGGCGGCCTCTTCGACCTTATTGGGAAACAAGGCGAGCTGGCGGCGGGCGGTGAGCTCGCCCGGCTCGCGCGTGATTCGGGTCCCCCCTCGGTCCGCCAGCGCAGCGGACAGCTTCTTGGCGCTCGTGACGATCACGGCCGCGCCGCCGTCATCGAGGAACTCCAGGGCGGCCTCGACTTTCGGACCCATGCTGCCCGCTGGGAAGTGGCCGTCGTCGAGCAGGGTGCGGATCTCGCCGCGATGGCTCTTGCCGATGTCGTGCTGCTTGGACGTGCCGAAGTGCGTCGAGATCTGGTCAACGGCCGTGAGGAAGACCAGCAGGTCGGCCCCGAGGTGGTTGGCGAAGAGCGCCGCGGTCAGGTCCTTGTCGACCACGCCCGAGATCCCGGTGACCTCGCCGCTCCTGCCGAGAACCATGGGGACGCCGCCACCGCCGCCAGCGATCACGATGTGGTTGGCCTCAAGGAGCGCCTCGACCCCATGCAGGTCGAGGATGTCCACGGGCTTGGGGCTGGGCACGACCTGACGCCATCCGCGGCCAGAATCTTCGACCATCTCCCAGCCGTGCGCCTTCATGAGCTCCCGTGCGCGCCACGCGGAGTAGCTCGGTCCAATGGGCTTGGTTGGGTTCTCAAACGCCGGGTCCTGAGGGTTTACGAGGACCTGGGTGTTGAGGTTGGAGACCAGGAGGTCGAACTGGGCCTCGGCCAGGGTGTTTCGCAGGGCCTGGCTGAGCAGAAACCCCATGGTGCCCTGAGTGGACGCCACACAGTTCTGTAGCGCGCGTGGCGGCACCTTGTTGGCGGCCTCCTCGCTGCGCAGGAGCTCACGTCCGACCTGAGGGCCGTTGCCGTGGACGACGAGCACACGAAACCCGTCGCGCAGGAGCGCGAGGAGCGAGCCCGAGATCCGGCGAGCGGCTTGCACCTGATCCGCCGGTGTTCCCAGCTCATTAGAGGGCAGGAGCGCGTTGCCGCCCATAGCGACGACGGCCAACCTCGGCTGGGTCGGCTCCAGGGAATCTTCGGGGGCTTCATCGAACATCAGGAGGCCGGATTAGCACAGGGACGCGATGAAGCAAATGGACTGAAACCTAGAATTGGTATTCGGCTGTCAGTCGGGCGTCGAGACCGGGAGCGTCGTAACCAGAGCCGTGGATTCGGTAGGACGCGTCGAGGGC
>CALCNF010000148.1 GCA_937897815.1 uncultured Pseudomonadota bacterium
AGGTTCGTGAAGACCGGCCCTCTCTTGAAGTCAAAGGAGGACGTGTCCCGATTGAAGATGCTGACGCCGATGATGTCCGCGGGCAGCAAGTCACTCGTGAACTGGACCCGCTGAAATTGGCAGCCCAGTGCGTACGACATGGACCGCGCCAGGGTCGTCTTGCCCACCCCCGGAACATCCTCAAAGAGCACGTGCCCCTGGGCGAGGAGCGCCGTCACCGTGTGTTCCACGGCTTCCCGTTTCCCGACAAACAGACGCTCGATCGTCTCGATCATCCCCGCGAGGAGCGCCGCGTCTTCCTGCGCGACGCCGCTCTGTTCCGAAGCTGCTTGGCTCATGATTCCGCCTCGACTCTGTTCGTGAGTTTACCCAGTCCATCGATTTCTACGACCACGACGTCTCCTGGTACCAACACATCGACCCCGGCGGGCGTTCCCGTCGCGATCACATCTCCCGGCTCAAGGGTCATAACGCGGCTCATCCTCATCAGGAGCTCCGGCACGCCAAAGACCATCTCATTCAATCGTCCATCCTGTCGCAATTCACCGTTCACAGAGACCGTGATTCGTTGGTCTCGCGGGACGAAATCGGTGTCGACCCAGGGGCCGATGGGCGCGAAGGTGTCAAAGCCCTTTCCTCGAGTGAACTGCACATCTTTGCGCTGCAGATCTCGAGCCGTGACGTCGTTGACCACCGTGTAGCCAAAGATCGCATCCTCAACCTCATCCTCGCTGAGGTGGCGCGCGCGCTTGCCGATGACGACGCCGAGCTCGCCCTCGTGGTGCACGAGCTCCGACTGACCGACCGGATAGACGATCGCCTCGCCCTCCCCTACAACCGCGCTGGGTGGCTTCAGGAAGAGCAGGGGTTCACTCGGCACCTCATTGCCCAGCTCAGCGGCGTGCGCTCCGTAATTGCGCCCCACACACAGGATCTTTGTCGGGTGCGCTGGAGCGAGCCAAACGCCGGGGTCCAAGGCCCGAGGCTCGCCCGTCTCGGCGCTGGCGCTGAGCCAGGGCGCTCCTGACAGCGGGGTCGCCCGCGCGCCGTCGAGCCTCGCCCAGTTCGCGAGCCCGTCTTCTCTGTAGTGGACAAAGCGTGGCATGAACGGAACTCTACGCGACGGGAAACGGGAGCGTCCAGATGAGCGAAGAAGGAACGAATACCCAGGTCGAGGGGTTCGAGGTGCGACAACGGTACTTCGAAGACCTCACAGAGGCGTGCGAGGCCGCGCGTGAAGGCTGCGCGCTGTTCGAGATGCCGTGGCGTTCTCACGTCATCGCGACAGGCCCTCACGCGCGCCGCTTCGTTCACAACATGACCACGTGCCAGATCAAAGAGCTCAAGCCTGGAGAAGGCCGGTTCGGTATGAGCGTCGACTCTGGCGGTAAGCTCGTGGCTGACTTCTTCGTCGAGGCGGAGGAAGATCGTCTGGTCCTTGAGAGCTCTTGCTCTGGTGCGGACGCGATCGTCGCCCACTTGAAGAGCTATATCATCGCGGACCGGGTCAACCTGGAGCGGGAGACGACCGGCGTGGTCCTCGCGCTCACGGGCGCCGCCTCCCAGCAGGTCGTAGAGCACACCTTCGAAGGTGCCCCCCTCCCCCACGAGGCCTACGCATGGTGCTCGGGCACGATCGCTGGGCATGGTGTTCGTCTTCGAAACAACCCTCACCGTCTCGGAGTGCCTGGCTGGGACTTGACCGTCCCTGCGGAACATCTGACTGAAGTCCGAGACGCTCTGCTCAACGTTGGGGCGACACGCGTGGGTCATGAGGCCTTCGAGATCTGCCGAGTCCTCGCGGGAGTGCCGCGCGTCCCGGACGATATGGGGCTGTCGAACGTACCGCTCGAGTCCGACTCACTGGCCGAGACCATCGACTGGGATAAGGGGTGCTACATCGGCCAGGAGGTGATCGCGATGATGCACTACCGCGGCCGCCCCAACCGCCACCTGCGGGGTCTGGCCTTCGGCGGAGACACTCCCGAGCCCGGCGCCACGATCTCCACGGACGAGGGCCGCGAGGTGGGCACGGTCGGGACGGTCATCAATAGCCCAGCGTCGCTCACAAGCGTCACCTTGACGCCGGATCAACCCACGGGGCTCAGCACGCTGACGTGCCTCGCCGAAGGGTTCTCAGACGCAGACGGTGACGACCCAAGCCATGTTCTTTTGGTCAGGCCAGGCTCGCTATACGGGTGCCCGCCGAGGGTGTGTACTCG
>CALCNF010000149.1 GCA_937897815.1 uncultured Pseudomonadota bacterium
TCGCGTACGCGCCGTGAAGGTACTCGGGATGCCAATCGTCGTTCAGGTGATAAATGAGGGGCCGGACGCCACGCTCCGCCAGCGGCTTGGGGTCCGGGGTCGCGCAGTAGCCAGTCTCAAAAGAGCTCGCCGTCTTCTGGCAACGCTGACCGGCGTCCTCATCGCACTCGTAATCGGCGAAGCAATCGATGGTCAGCGGGTTGCCTTCATCATCCGTGGGCTTCACGAAGTCGTAGGTGTTCTTCCAGAGATTGTGTCGGTTCGCCCAGTGGACCTTGCCCTCATAGCTCGAGCCGTAGTCGTGGTCGTAGTGGGGGCGCACGGTCAGGAAGAAGCCGAACTTATCCTGGTGCTCGTTGTTGTGGTAGCGCAGGGGCTCGTAGTCGCGGCGCGGATCCACGCGACGGAAGGAGTGACGAACCTTCACATCGCTCGAGGCGCAATCGTAGGGGCTCATGCCGTAGACGCTGCAGTAGCGAGAGCCGTAGGAGTTCAGGGAGGTCACGACGACGTAGTCGAAGTAGCCGCGCTCCTTGTCGATCGTCATGAAGTCGGGGCTGTTCTCATGTCCCTCACCGACCCAGTAGGAGTTGCTCTCCACGCCACCGGCCAGCTTGTAGAAGAAGGGGGCGATCGTGTTGGAGTGCCACTCGACGCGCACGTAATCGCGCTCGTACCAGGGGCGGTCCGTGGAGTTCTCGACCAGCTCGTTGGTCTGGGCTCCGTTGTACGTGTTGTAGGAACGAATCACATCGAAGTGCTTCGAGATGCGCCACTTGCCCAGAGGCTGCGCCGTGTACATCTCGACGAACTGGTCTCGGTTGTCCGCATCCCAGTACTTGCGAATGGAGCGGGTCTTCATGCCCTGCTCCGTGTTGTCGACCGTCTCCACGACGGGGTAGGCGATCAGCCAGTCCTCCTGGATATCGAAGATGACCTTCGCCGCTCCACCGAAGTTCAGGTGTCCGATGAAGGACGCGTTGGAGCTGTAGGGCACGTCGACGGTGGTCTGGGAGAAGATCCAGACTCCCTCAAACAGGGTCTTGTCGACCTGATTGGGCTTCGTGCGATCCACGATGCCCACGTCGTCGACGCAGGCCGTTGTCGTCGCGAAGAGCGCCAGGGCGCCGAGAGTGGCCAGGGTGCGGCCGATGCGCGAGGTGAAGTATCGATTCATTCTACAGGTCCTCCAGAGTGGAGAGAGCGCGCCCAACGAGCTGGACGAGCGAGGGAAACTACATGGACCCCGTGACCGAGAGGCCGATCGAGGTGATATTGTCGGATGCGCGGGTGAAGTCGAACAGGACGATGTCGTCGCCCTGCGCGCCCAGCGGGCGTGAGGTAGAGGTCGCGAGGGAGAGCGCCACAGACAGCTGCTTGAGCGCTCGGTAGCTCACGCTCACCGAGGAGGTGAGCGCGTCACTCTGGGAGCGACCGGTCTTCGCGTTGATCGACGCCTGCTCGTCCTCGGGGAGGCTCAAGACACCGAAGGCGTGGCTCATGGAGAGGCCCAGGCCGATGTTGAGTCCGTCCATGGCCGCATAGCCGGCGCTCAGGCCGTAGACGACTGCGAAGGAGGTGAGCCCTGTTCCGGTGAGCACGACTTCCCCATCGACCGACTCGCTCGTGAGGCTGTCGCTCAAGAGCCGTCCCTGACGACACTCCTGAGGATCGTCGAAGCCTGAGCAATCCAGAGTCGCCTGGTTGGTGCGATTGAAGACTTTGCTAAACGAGGTGCTGCCCGTCAGCGAGAAGTCCCCGACCTTCCAGCTCAGGGCGGCGGAGGGCGTCATCGTGAAGATCTTGTTGGTGAGCTGGTCGCTCAGCGAGGTCGGAGCGCCGAGCGTAAACGACCCGCTCAGGTTGAGGCCGTTCTCTTTGTCGGCCCAGATGCTGCCATCGCTCAGGGTCGCAGACGCGGAGCCAAGAAGCACTCGGTTGGGCTCGTAGCCAACTCCTGCGCTCTCAAGCGCGTACCAGGTGACGCCGAGGGCGCCGGAGAGAGAGACCGTGTTGCCCAGCTTGTAGCTCAGGCGGGGCGTGAGGGAGCCCACGATGAGCTCACGCTTCTGGGGACCCTCAACGAAGGTGCCGATACCGATGGACGTCGCCGCCGTCACCGAGGCGGAGATCGCAGAGGGCGTCGCCGCCGACTCAGATCCCTCGCTCGTCACCTCCGCGGCCGGCGTCGCTGCTACCGCCGGACCAGCGACCAGCGCGGCAGCGAGCGCGAGTGCGGCTGCGGCGCGCGTGGGCAGGTTCGTGTGTGGGGAGTTGCGCATTCCGGCCTACCTGAAAGAGAGGGACCCCGGGGTGTTCGTGACGGACCCCCGAAGGGGCAACGATTTATCGGCTCGGGCAAGCGCCTGTCAAGGAGCGTCCACTCAAGCAGTGCAATGAATTGTCTGGTTGACGGCTGGCCTCGCGCGTCTAAAGACGGCGGCGATTTGAGCGTCGGCGACATCATGTCGAAATTCGCTGTCGCGCTCAAGGTTCAGGACCACCCGTGAAAGCGTTTAATTACAAACACTTGCGGCTCGTTCTCTAGAAGGAACCCTGTGCAACGGCTCGACTCTGGCGCTCGAGGTCCCTATGCTCGGCGCCCCAAACACAGGAGCGGGTCATCGCAAGAGGCATCCAAGGTCAGACCGCAGGTTTAAAGCGAAGCGAGATGGACGCGCTCGATCGCGTGTACCGACGACGCATCCCTCCCGACCAGGTGGTGACCATCGAGCTCGCCGAGACCATGGCGGAGATCTCCAGGGGGATCCGGCGCCAGGTTGGCGTCCTCATCGATCGTCGGGGACGGGTCGTGCACGTGATCTGCGGCGATGACCACAAGCTCTTCCTCCCGGATCTGGGTCGGCATCGCGCGGGTCGCGGACGCCTCCGCGGGCTCCGGCTCGTGCACACCCACCTCTTCGGCGAAGCACTGAGCCGGGACGATCTCACCGACCTGTCCCTGCTCCACCTGGATCTCGTCGCCGTGATCCAGGCCGACGCCGAGGGACGCGCCGCGAGCCTGGAGATCGCGCACCTGGTACCGCCATCCCCGACGGGCGCGCTCTGGGAGGTACTGGAGCCGACTCCCGTTCGCGAGCATGCGCTCGACTTTGACGGCTTCATCGCGGATCTGGAGGGCCAGCTGGCCGCCTTCCAGCGCACCCAGAAGGCCGGCGACGGCGCGACCCTCGCCGTGGCGGTCCACGTGACAACCGGGGCCACTGGGGAGGTGAAGCCTGAGGAGAGCCTGGCCGAGCTCAGGGAGCTGGCCGCGACGGCCAACGTGCGGATCGTGGAGACCCTGGTGCAGCGACGACGCAAAGCGGATCCGCGCTTCGTTCTGGGACGAGGCAAGCTCGAGGAGCTCGTGCTCGCCTCCATGCAGCAGGGCGCCGATCTTATCCTCTTCGATCGGGATCTCACGCCCGCTCAAGCCCGGAGCATCGGCGACGCGACCGAGGCCAAGGTCATCGATCGGACTCAGCTCATCCTGGACATCTTTGCCCAGCGGGCGACGACACGAGATGGAAAGCTGCAGGTGGAGCTGGCGCAGCTCAAGTACATCCTGCCGAGGCTCGCGGGCCGCAGCTCAGCCATGAGCCGATTGGCCGGCGGCATCGGCGGACGCGGGCCCGGCGAGACCAAGCTGGAGATCGACCGGAGGCGCGCTAAAGATCGCCTGACTCACCTGCAAAAACAGATCAAGAAGCTCGCAAAGCAGCGCCAAGGACGACGTCACAAACGTCTCTCCGGCGGGGTGCCGACGGCCGCGATCGTGGGCTACACGAACGCGGGAAAGTCAACGCTCCTGAACGCCCTGACCGGGGCCACCGTGCTCGCGGAGGACAAGCTCTTCGCCACCCTGGATCCCACGACCCGTAGACTCCGGTTCCCGGACGAGCGTGAGCTGGTGCTCACGGACACCGTGGGCTTCATCCGAGACCTCCCACCCGATCTCGTGGCCGCCTTCAAGGCGACCCTGGAGGAGCTGGAGGAGGCTGACCTGCTCTTGCACGTGGTCGACATCTCGAATCCGGCGTTTGAGGAGCAGATCGAGGCCGTGGAGCGCATCCTGGAGGAGCTTGAGCTTCAGGCGCTGGAGCGGCTGATCGTCTTCAACAAGATCGACGCCGCCCCCGAAGACCTCGACATCGAGGCGATCTCATCGCGCTTTGGCGCCATCGCGGTGAGCGCGCTCGACCAACCGAGCCTGCGCCCGCTCACCGAGCGCCTCATCGCGGGGATCGCGCCAGACGATCGCGGCTGGCGCTGGAGCGTTGTCTGACCTACTTGGCCTCTGCGGGCTTGTCCGCGGGCTTCTCGGCAGGCTTCTCGGCGGGCTTCTCCGCGGCCTTAGCCGCCGCCTTCGCCGCGTTCTCCTTGGCGAGCGCTGCGTCTGCGGCCTTTCGTGCCGCGACAGCGTCCGCGAAGCGCTTGTTCACATTCTCAGCGTAGGTCGCGCCGAGATCCTCGATCTCGAACGTGATCACGTCTCGCTTGGCGGCCGCGTCGATCTTGTCGAGCTTGCCAGCCTTCTCCGCCGCGTCCACACCCTTGAGCATGGCGAGGCCCTCGAGCGCGTTCTGCGCGAGGGAGTGAATCGTGAGCTCACCGCCGAGGAACTTAGCCAGCGAGACCTCTTTGCCCTTGCCTGGCTTCTTCGCCAGCGTCTTCAAGGTCGCCGCGGCGCCATGGGCCTGGTTGCCCTTGAGGCAGACGATGCTGATCGCGGAGACGTTCGGGTTGGCGCTCTGGATGTTCTTCATGAAGACGGGGACCGCCTTCTCGCCATGCTTCTTGTCTCGAATGTCGAGGCAGAGATCCATGACGCTCTTCAGGGGAGACTCATCCGCGGTCGTGTAATCCACGTCGGTCTTGAAGCCGTCGAGAATCTTCTGCAGCTGATTCACGCCGTCCATGTGGATGAGGTTCACGGCGCCGAGCCAACGATCCGACGGATCCTTCGAGCTCTGGAGCTTCAAGAGGCGACTCACGAGCGACTTGCCGTTCTTCTTTACGGCAGGGAGATCGAGGAGGCGGATGGCGCCATTGAAGGCCTTAGCCCGGATATCGGCCTCGAGCTGGGCGTTCAGGTAGACGTCCAGGAGATACTCGGCCGCGCCGACGCTGTTGGTCCGAGCGATGGCGTCCAGGTGATGAGCGCCGATGCTCCCCGACTGGTGGTAGAGCTTCATGGCCTTGAGGAGGACGGTCGTCGCCTCCGGGCTGCGGGCCTCGACGAGGTACTCGCTGACCTTGTCCACGTTGAAGCCGTGGCGCAGCAGGTAACCCGATCCTTCGTAGCCGTACTCGCCCAGATCCCGAATCTGGCCGGTAGAGATGCGATTTCCGAGCTTCTGGACGTCCTCAGCCGGAGAGTCCCACGAGAGACCCGTAAAGGCCCAGGTGGCGATGGCCTGCCGAACCGTCTTGAACTGGTCGACCGCGATGTAGCGCTGCATCACGATCAGCGCGTCCTTGGAGTTGAGCTGATGCTCGTCCTTCTTATTCAAATGGTCGAGGAGCTGCTCCACCGTGCCAGACACGAGCTCCTCACGACCCGCCTTCACCTCATCGAGGATCGTGCGGACCTGGGTGGTGAACCCTTTCTCCACGACGACCTCCATGCCACGGATACGCGTGGTCATGGGCTGCTCGGGGTCCGCGATCACCTCTGCGAGGCGGGCCAGACCGCGACTGTTGTGGGTCCACAGCTGGAGGTCTTCTTCAGTGACCTCCCCGCTGCATCCAGTCATTCCTGTAGTCGCGAAGGCCATTACTAGGGCCATGACGATCAGACGCTTCACCATGAGTCCACTCCAAGGTACTTCGATGGGGGTCGGGCGAATCATCCGGTCCCACCCGAAGGGTGTCAAGGGCAGCCGGACACGATGTCCATGGTGGGGGGCCTGACCCGGGAGTCTCCATGGGCTATGATGACCCCGCGGGAACGCCTTGAAGAGGCCAGGGAGCGCCGTCATGCCCATCGATGGGGAATCGAACGAAAACAAGCGGCAACGGGAGGAAGCGGCGCTGCACGACCTCTCTCGGAGGGTCGAGCAGCTGCGGATCACCTACGAGCGCTTCTTCATGGGCATCGATCGAGTACCACCGAACCCGGACCGCCAGAAGCTAGAGCGTGACCTGCGTAACAGTCCGCTCATGCGATCACGAAACACGGCCCTGCGCTTTCAGTTCAACAACGTGCGTCAGCGCATGCTGTCGTATGCGCGTTACTGGGACCGCATCATGCGGCTCATTGAAGAGGGCAAGTTTCGACGTGAGAGAAGCTCCCTCGCGGGCAGCGGGGCCCCAGCCGGAGTTCCGGTCGAGGAGGGCGGCTCTGGGGAGCGCAATCGGGCGCTCTACGAGCGGTGGAAATCGGCTCACGCCAAGAGCGGCACGGAGTCGAAGACGAGCTACGAGTCCTTCGCGGCGAAGATCGAGGCCCAGCGTGCGCGCCAAAAGAAGGCCAAGGGCTGGAAGGACATCGACTTCGATGTGCGGCTCGAGGATGGCAAGGTCCGCCTCGTCGGCAAACCCATCAAGGGTGAGGGCGGGGGGCGCTGAGCTCAGGGAAGCGCTCCGGGAGCCCTCGGTCATCGAGGGTGACCTCCGTGTCCGACTCAAGGACCCAGGCGCCATCGACGAGACGCCACATCTGCTGGCGCTTCTCCCGCTTCACGCGCATGTCGTCGTGACGGTGGTAGGCGAGGTCCACCTCGATGATGGCGTAGGAATCGCCGATCTCGACCGGACGCATATCGTACTCATCGATGCGGATGGTTTGACCCATTCGCGTCATGGCGGTCGTCCACGCCGCCCTTCGATGGGGAGGCAGAGCCCTGGACGCCTCTCGGTAGCGTTGCCAGCGAACATTGTCATGGAAGTGCAGCACCGCGTCTCTCAGCTTCTGAGAAGAGGAGGTCGTCTGGCATGCCATCAGGCATGACGCGAGCCACAGACTGACGATCAGGACGCGCTTCATCCAGATCTCCTTCGCTGAAGCGTTTCGAGGAGGGTTCCGAGGTCGTCTCGCCCGATCTCACGGGTGAGCCATAGGACAGCGATGAATACGACTCCCGCGCCCGCGCAGCGCGCGAGCAGCCAGACGAGCTGGTCGGCTTGTACGAAGCCCGCGAGCCAGACGCCCAGCGCCACAGCCGCGGCCGACCGCGAGAACGTCGCCCAGGGTACGGCGACCCCTACTCTCCACTTCACGATGGCGCTCGCGACCAGCCATGCGAGGCCCGTGACGCCCAGCACCGACCAGGCCGCGTGCTCCAGGAGCTCCGCGCCCGCCGCGCTCTGGGAGACGACTGTGTAGAGGGTGAACAGGAGCATCAAAGACATGCAGATCATCAAGATCAGGGCGTCCATGGGGTGACCGGCGGCCGTGAGCACGCTGGCAACGACATACAGCGCGCTGAACAGCGCCATGGCCGCCAGAAGCGGCATCAGCGCCCCGGCGGCCAGCTCATAGGTGTCGCCGAAGAGCAGACCCAGCAGGGGCGCGCCGCCCGCCGCGATACCGGTGACGACGAAGGCGACGAGCAGCAGGGTCACGCGCAAGGCCTGAGTGACATAGATCCGAGTGGCGTCCCCGTCGTCCTCAAAGGTGGCGCGACTGATCAAGGGAAACATGACGAAGGTGATGGCGACCACCCCTTGATAGGGGACCAGGGCGATGTTCTTCGTGGCCTTGAAGAGTCCGCTGAAGAAGGACGTGCTCTCGGCGATAAGCGCCTCGTGGGTCGCGTCCGGATGCGCGGCGCGGACCAGCTCGATCCAGGCCGCCTCCCCCAACTCTAGAGCCGCGCGTACTGGCTCATTGGCCGCGGCCTTCACCACGAGGACGTCGCCCTGAAGGAGCACGTTCATGAACAGGACATACCCCATGACGGGCAGCATAAAGGCGAGGAGCTTCACGTCCCCGGCGCGGTGCGCACCCGGGGGACTCTGACGCGACACGACGACGAGCGCGATGACCGTGATGATGACCGCGGCGGCGGCGAAACCCGTGAAGGCCCCCTGAACGCCATAGCCGAGGACGACGAGGCCAATCATGAGCCCCACCTTCATCGTGGCAAAACCCACGTCGAACCCGGCCTGCAGCGCGAAGCGCTTGAGGCCGTTGACCACCCCGACGAGCGCTCCATAAAAGGCGTAAGAGAGCGTGATCACCGCGCCGATGCGGATCAAGACTCCCAGGCTGGGGTCCTGGAGGAGATCCGCGGCGATCCAGTCGGCACCCAAAAGGAGCGCGACAAACACGCCCGTCCCGAAGAGCCCCTGGAGCTTCATGGAGGCGAGACGAATCGCGCCGGCGAGCTCAGGACGCTCGCTCACGCGCTTGCTCACGGCCTGAATGACGCCCGTGACCATCACCATGTTCAGGATCGAGATCAGCGTGTTGACCACCCCGAAGTCCCCGAAGAGCGACGGATCTCCCAGGATTCGTGGCAGGCCGATGTTCAGGAGCGTGGCGGCGACGAGAAACCACACCTTCGCCCCGGTGATGAAGAGAAACCCGACGCGCGCTTCCCTCGACTCGGCGGCGACGACGTCCACGGTCTCGCCTCCCCTCGTCTCCGGGCTCGGATCTGGCTCTTCTTCATGGACGGACACGGAATGGCTCTCCACGCGCTGTGCGTTGATGGCTCATGCGCTATCACAGCCGGAGGATCTGGCATAGGACGGACCCGATCCGGGGACCATCGATGGGACACGACAGGTCTCGGGACGGCGAAGAAGGGCTATGTTATGACGGGGCGAGATCCAGCTACGAGCGTCCCCACAATGACCGATGACGACCTGAACACAGATGAGTCCGATTTCCCCTATGAGGAGCCGGATCGATCGAACAAGGAGGCGGCCATGGTGTCCCTGCTTTTCGTGGGCGTTGTTGGGATGTCCATGGCGCTCGTAGGGCTCGATCTCAACGTCACGCCGCCGGTCGCCAGTGAAGCTGAGCAGGGCGAAGAGGGAGAGGTGATCGATCCCGAGGGGACCGTCACGCCTGAGGCCATCGCGACAGCGGCGGCCATCCTGCCGGGCGCGCTCGTGACCGAGGCGAGCGAGGCCCTGATCCGAGAGCTGCTCTACGAGGCCGAGGCGGCGGACCTGCCGCCCGACCCGGAGAAGGGAGCGACA
>CALCNF010000150.1 GCA_937897815.1 uncultured Pseudomonadota bacterium
TCTCGAACGAAGTGACGATTGGGCCCAAAATCGTTGGCGATATAGAGATCGAGCGCACCGTCCGAGCGCCCGTCATAGGCCATGGCCGCAAGCGTCCAGCCCGTGTCATCCACGCCCAGCGCCTTCGCGCGCTCCTCATAGCCACCGTCCGCCTTGGCCACGAAGAGCTGGTTCGGCGAACCGTTGCGGCCATCGAGGCTCGGGAGGCTGCGACCGGGGCACGCTCCGTCGTTGCAGCGCTTGGAGCCGTAGTAGCCAATGTAGAGATCGAGTCGACCATCGGAGTTGGCGTCGAACACAGACGCCACGTGGGCGCCCACGCCGGTCTTCAGACCGACCTCCGCGGCGATGTCCACCAGCCGATCGCCTCTTCGCTCGTAGAGCGCTGACGGATTCTCGCTGCGGACCACGAGGAGCTCCTGGTCGCCGTCGCCGTCACGGTCGAAGAACAAGGCGGTCCGGGCGTCGTTCAGGTCTTCCGGGATCCCCCAGGCGGCCGTGACGTCCTCATAGCCGCCCTTGTCCCCGCGGTGCAGGAGCAGTCGACCGAGCTTACGCCCACCGATAAAGAGATCGGGCCACCCATCGCCGTTCAGATCGCCCACGGCGACGCCGCCGCCCATGACGTCGAGGAGACGAAGGGGCAGACCGTCGAAGGTCGCGTGGGCCGACGGGGTCGGATAGGAGGGCATGGCCCAGGTCTTGGACGCGTCGCGAAAGAGCGGCCCCTTATAGGACGCGTGGAGGAGGCGCTTGTGTTCCACGCGCTCATCAGACCAGTCGGCGCTTCGCTCGGGAGCGTGGACCCAGATGTAGCGTCCGTCATGCACCTGGCCGATCTGGGTGGCCTCGAGCGTCTTCGCTTTGGCCTCTTTGGCCAACCGCTGCGCCTCCTGCAGATCATAGGCCAGCCAGATGGACGCCGCCTCGGTGAGCATCTCCGCCGCGAAGGGGTCGAGGGCGGCGGATGAGCCATCGAGGGCGTCGGCCAGGAGCCGCCAGTGCACGCCCGTGTCGCGGACGGCGTTCATCTGATGGTCTCGAAGGATCACCCGACGCTCTCCCGGAGGAACGGGATAGGGGCTCCCCGGGTTGGGGACGATCCGGAACGTCACATCCCCGTTGGAGTGCACCTCGTGGGGCAGGAGCTGCTGAAGATCCGCGTGCATCTGAGCCGCGGTCACGTAGGTCCGTGTCGTGAGCTTACTCGGCTCCACCCACCCGGCGGGGATGAAGGCGTCGGCGCGGCGCGGCTCGTATCCCTTGCCCAGGAAGGCGACCATCCCGCGCGCCCGGCTCATGAGCTGCTCGACGGCGCCGGGACCCAGAGGGATCTCGCTCAAGCGGGCCAGGTCATCCTCGAGCTTCAGCTCGCTCTTGTTGTAGGTCCGGAGAGCCTCGAGC
Organism: uncultured Pseudomonadota bacterium; assembly: GCA_937897815.1. Taxonomy (GTDB): domain Bacteria; phylum Myxococcota_A; class UBA9042; order PHBI01; family CALCNF01; genus CALCNF01. Next base: position 1,405 of record CALCNF010000150.1, read on the forward strand.
TTGGCGGAGGTGAGCCGGGCCGTGAAGCCTCGGAGCTGGGAGAGATCTGCGGCCGATGGCTCACCGGCCTCGTAGGACGGGACCTTGAGCTCCCATCGGTCGCGAAGGCTCTGGTAGGCGGCGCGGAGGTGCCTGGCCTCGATCACGTCGCTTCGGTCCCCCGCGGCGACCTCGCCCGCCTTCTTCAGCAGAGCGATGGTCAGCCAGCTGGTCTCCTCTCCGAGGGTCTCCAGGCCTCCGTAGTTCAGGGGCTTCAGCACCGAGCCAGGTAGCCGGATGGCGTCCTGAGCGACGGCCAGGATCACGCGCCAGTGCTCCGAGGTGGTGCGGTGGTCTTTCACGTCCGGTGTGCGCTCGGGTCGAGGCGCGACGCGCACCGATCCGAGGGACTGGCGCGTCAGGACGGCGGCGGACTCCGTCTCAGAGGCCTTGGCCCAGACGGCGGTGACGAGCGAGCGCATGGCGACGAGCTTTTGCAGCGTAGCGTCATCGGTGAGGGGCGCCCGAGCGATGAAGGACTCCAGCTGCCGAAAGCTCGTCCAGCAGGTCACGTCCTCCGCGGTCTCCAGGGCGAGGATGCGCTCAAGCGCGCTCTGCGCGACCGTGACCAGCGTCTCCGAGGGCTCGGGTTCGGACGACCTCTCGGAGGTGGCCTCAGGCGCCGGCTCCAGCTCCGAAGGGGCGGGAGCCTCCTGGCCGCAGGCGCTCATCAGCGCGGCGAGGAGCACGACTGTCCACAGCGCACGACCGAGAGCGAGCTCGAGCATGACCGAAGCGCTGAATCTCGCCATGTGGCCCCTCACGCCAATCGCCCCCGCGTCGCGTCTAAAGGAGTGAACGTTCCGCCCTGACCGTGAGCGGGTGTCACGACGATAGAGCAGGAAGGGGTCGAAGACCAGACAGGGAGAGGCCGGAACCGAGCCGCGGTGGGCGGCGATGTGACGCCAGGGAACTCGCGCGCGAGCCTCTTTCGTGGTTCAACCGTTCCGACCGGATGGCCCGAGCGGGTGGCCCGGCGGGGAGGACTCCATGAGCCAAGAGATCGGATTCAAGGAGGGGACGAGTCGCATTTGGCGACGACTGGTCACCATCCCAGCGATCACGCTGATCTGGCTCATCGCCCTCGTGACGCTGCCCGTGACCTCCGCGATCGCGCTCGCGGCCGACTTCGTTCGCGACCCCATGAAGATGCCGTGGACCCGGGTCGCCGTCGCCTTCTCCAACTTTCTGAGCCTCCACGTGTTCTCGCTGATCGTGACGACGTTCGTCTGGCTCGGGCATCTCTGCGTGCCGGCCTGGCGGGGTGAGGCGTACATCGAGGCCAACAGCTGGCTCCAGCGGACCTGGGGCAAGTATCAGCTGAACGCGGTGATCAAGGTCTTCGGCATGAAGAAGCAGATCGAGGGCCGCGAGTGCCTCGAGGGTGGCGGCCCGCTGATCTACCTGGTCCGCCACGTCTCGCTGCTCGACACGATCATCCCCATCACCTACGCCCCGCCCCGCTCTCGCGTCTTCCGCTACGTGCTCAAGGCGGAGCTCCTCAACGATCCCCTGCTCGACATCGTCGGCCAGCGCCTCCGCAACCACTTTGTCCGCCGAGGCTCGGACGATCCCGACGCCGAGATCCAGGCTGTGGTCGACCTGACCCGCGGCATGCAGCCTCATGAGGGGTACGTGATGTACCCCGAGGGGACGCGATACTCGGAGAAGCGGCGCGCGAAGATCCTCAGCTCCCTTGAGCGGCGAGGCTCCGACGAGCTGGCCTACGCCAAGGGGCTCAAGGCGACGCTCCCGCCGACCCAGCGAGGCCCCATCGCGCTCCTCGAGGCGACGCCTGATATGGACGTCGTGATCGTGAGCCACCGAGGGCTGGAGGGCGCGGCCAAGATCCCGTCCTTCCTGGCCGGCGCGCTCGTGGGCAAGACCCTCGCCGTGAAGTTCGAGCGCTTCGCCGCGGCCGACGTCCCTCGGGACGCCGAGGGGATTCGTCGCTGGCTCCAGGACCGCTGGCTCGACGTCGACGCCTTCGCCGCCGAGCGCTGAGCTCCGGCCTAGAGCTGCTCGCAGCCCGGAGCGCCCGTGTATTGACCCGTGAGGGGATCGACGCAGGGCACGCAGTCGTGGGTGCTCGGACACGACCCGCTCATGATCAGGATGTCGAGGGGGAGCTTGAGACACTTGGACAGACACACGCCCGTGTAGGGATCGTTGAGCAGCGGGATGGAGCCAGTGCAAACCGAGATGCCGATGTTGGGATCGGTGATCTCGTCGGGCACGCAGACGTCCCCGGCGTCGCAGCTCAGCCGCTCGACGTTCTCCAGGAGGTTGCCCGGGATGTTGGCGCTCGGCACACAGTGCCCTCCCCCGTTCTTCGGACAGCACTCGTCATAGACGAGGTCACAGACGCCTCCCTCGGCCTCCCAGGTGTCGCAGCCGAACCCGCAGGATCCTGTGGGCTCGCCGCTGTAGAAGTCGCAGCAGGGCGAGCAGCGCTCATTTTCCGCGCAGCCCGCCTGGGGAAGCAGGTCGATCCGCTCGGCTACCGCCGGCAGGCACGTGGACATGCAGCGCCCGGGTGAGCCGTCACCGAGCTCGCACGAGTCAGGAACATAGAAGTCGCCCCAGGCGATGTGGGGCTCGGGGACGCAGAGGCTCCCGCCGACATCCTCACAGGGGTCGAGGTTCTCCTGAAGCTCCTCCGGGACGAGGTCCTCGGGGATGCAGCGGGCCCCATCACAGCAGGGAGGAAAGATCGTCGGGTCCAGGAGCGGCTGCGCCGGCGGATCCTCACAGGTGAAGCCCGGGGCCGGCTCGGGCTCGGGCTCCTCTTCCGTCTCCGAGTCCGTCTTGGGGTTGTTGCAGTCAAAGACGCCGCACACGCCCGTGTCCTTCCCGTCGAGAGGGCTCACACACGGGACGCAGAGATCACCTTCGACGCAGACATCCTGAACGAGCAGGGCGGCGTTGTCCGCCACCTGCGGCACGCACACGGAGACGCAGGCTCCCTCCATTCCGCCCAGGGCCGAGCAGGCCTGAAGCCCCATGACACCCTTGAGATCAAACATGGGCTCAGGAACGCACAGCCCGTCCTCGCCACAGGGGGCCACCACGTTTTGAAACCCCGGCCCGATGGCCTCCTTGGGGAGACAGCGAGCCGGCGCCTCGTCACAGCAGCTGGGAAACTGGGACGGATCGCCCACGTCGATGCAGAGCTTATCCTCTCCGGTGTCGTCACCACCTTCTGGGATCGGCGAGACGCTCGCGTCCGTCTCCTGAGGACCGACGGCGACCTCTGGACCCTCCGACTGGCTGGGGTCCGAAGCGCGGGGAAAGGCGTCTTGAACCGCCGACCACTCGCCCTGCTGCGACCGATCGGTCACGGGACTGGCCTCACCAGAGGCGTCGGCGCATCCGGGAAGCGCCACGAGCGAGAACAGGAGGATGTACGTGGATGACTTGAACATGATGACTCCGGGTGTTGGCTCGGCGCGCCAGCCCTCAGAAGGCGGCTCAGCGCGGGACCGATTCCATGTGCATCGCGCTGGCCGACCCACCGCGCGAGAACCCTGCTGGGCCCGATTTCCCCAACAGGTGTTGACGAATGTACCGATCGGTACGTACCATAGTCAAGTATGAAATCGAACGGCACCCCATCGACCTCCTCCAAGACCAGCCGCGGCGCCCAGACGCGCCAAGCGATCCTGGACGCCTCCATCGAGCTCGTCTGCGAGTACGGCTACGCCGGCACCAGCGTAAGCATGGTGTGCAAGAAGGTGGGCATCGCGAAGACCGCGCTCTATTGGCATTTCGGCTCGAAGGCCGGACTGATGGCGGCGGTCCTCGACGAGGTCACCGGCTCCTGGATCACGGAGCTGGAGGCGCGCTCGAACCAAGGGGGCACCCCCCAGGAGCAGCTCGACGGGCTCGTCGAAGGTCTTCGAGATCTGGTGGAACACCGAAGCCACCTCTTCCGAATCATCCTCATCCCCGTGATGGAGTCCGGGACCGTCTCACCCGAGCTCCGGGACATCACACGAGAGCTGACCCACAGAGCCCTGAAGGCGATCTCGGACGGCTTCAACCAGTCGGCGGGCTTTGAGCTCCCGGAGTCGGAGATGCTGGCCCACACCATCATCTCCCTGACCCACGGGGCGCTCCGGCGTCTGCTCATGGAGCCGGAGGTCGATCTGGAGCCGTTCTTCAAGGATCTTCATCGGACCATTCGAGTCCTCGTGGCCGACCGCCTTCGCCGCCTGGCCAAGGCTCGCTGAGAGATTCTACAGCGCGGGGATGGTCTAGGCTCGCCCAGGTGTTCACGGGAGGCCACGGCGCTACGATCGATGAAGCTGCGTCATGGTCCCCCAGGATAGAGAGGAGATCTCATGCGAACGCACATTCTCTCCGCTGCGCTCGGCGTAGCCGTCGGCCTGGTCTTGAGCGCCGGGCTGGAGACCCAACCCGCCTCGGCGAAGGACAAGGGCCAGAAGAGCGCGCCCAAGAAGGCGCAGGAGGTCCGCTGCTGGGATACGGCCGCGTCGCAGTTCGACCTGAATCAATGCGCGGCGAAGGACACCCAGGAAGTCGAGTCTGAGATGAACGAGGTCCTCGATAAGATCGCCGTCGCCTACAAGGAGCACCCGACCTTCATGAAGCACATGAGGCGGAGCCAGGAGGCGTGGATGAACTGGATGCTCCTCGAGGTCAGCGCGCACTACCCGGCCGACGCCGAGGGCGGCTACAGCTGGGGCTCCGTTCGACCCATGTGCCAGCTCGGTCTTCAGGCGGGCTTCATCGTGGAGCGAACCCAAGAGCTTCAGTCCTGGCTATCGCCCAGCGATCGCGAAGAGGGAGAGGTCTGCGGCGGGATCTTCCAGATGTACGGCGCGCGCTAAAGCTCGGGTGGCGGCTCGGCCGTTCCAGCGTGCGCTGGGGCTGACTCACATCCTGACGCGTTTTCTTGTAGCCTCTGAGGGCGCTGGAGGTGCTGATGGGTGTCCGAACGTTCAAGGTGATCTGCGCCCA
>CALCNF010000151.1 GCA_937897815.1 uncultured Pseudomonadota bacterium
GACATCGGTGTCGTCGCCGCCGTCCATCTCCATGCACATGCCGGCCTCGACGATGACGTCCTCGGTCGACGTGGAGCTCATGAGGAGCGTGCCGCTCTCGACGCGCATACCGTGGTCTCCCATGCTCACCGCCGGGGACGAGCCGGTCAGGCTGATGGTCATGTCCTCGTCGAGCATGAACTCGGGAGCGTCCTCAGCCATGTCGGGTGCTTTCGCCAGATCGAGGGCGACCTGCAGAACGAGCGCGGGATCCACCGCGAGCTCCACGATGTCTTCCAGCGACGTCACGCTCAGGTCGAAGCGGCGTCCGTGGTTCGGGTTGAGATCGAGCCCGATGATCTGCTGACCGTCGTACGACACGGTCGTGGTGCTGTCCCCGAGGCCGGCGTTGGTCACGCTGACGGTGTCATCGGAGCCGGTCGCCAGACTCATGGAGAGGCTCGCCCCACCGAGGTGAAGATCCAGATCTCCGTCCATTCCGTCATCGCTCTCGCAGTACTCCTCACCCGTCATGTCGTCGTAGGTGCAGGTCTCACTGCCAAACACGCTCCCCGGGACGCTGACGTCCAGGGCGGCCAGGTCTACGTCGATCGCCAGCGCCTCAGCCGCGCCGTCCGCGGTGATCGCGATGGTGGGCTCCGAGACACCGAGCTGGAGGCTCATCTCCCCGCCGTCCACCTCCAGCGCCAGGTGAAGCGCCTTCACGATGGACAAGGCGACCGTGTAGTTCTCGGTCGCGTTCTTCTTCAGCCCGAGCTTCACGCGGCCCTCGAGGTTGCTTGGGAGCTCAGGGGCGTCCTCGCCCGCTGCCTCTGCCAGGGTCTCCAGGGACTCCATAGAGCCTTCGATGTCGAGCTCGAAGGAGAGCTCCGTGGGCGCCACGTACGCCGAGATCGGGTTGGACTTCTTGGCTCCGACGAGGAGGTCAATGTTGTGACCTGCGCCGGCGGCGGTCACCCGCAACCTGAGAGGCACCTCATCGAACATCTCTTCGCAGGACTGGTCCTCGTCCTCGTCGTTGGGCTCTTCGTCAAAGTCCATGGGCGGAACCTCCATGCCCATGTCCTCATCCTCTCCCCCGCCCATGCAGGACTCCATGCAGAGCGCGATCTGCTCCATGTACGATTCGCAATCGGGCGCATCCATGCCCTCAAGACACTCGGGCTCGCCACAAACGGACTCACAGAACATCAGGTCATCCATGAACGGGGCGTCCGAGGAATCTCGTCCTCCAAACGACTCGGAGCTGCCATTTTCCTCTCCCTCGTCGCTCTGCTCCAGGGCGTCGCAAACCAGGTTGTTGGGCAGGAGGTAGATCACGGAGTTTCCGGAGACCTCCTCGACATTGGACTCTGTGAGGACCTCTTCGGCGACCCACTCCGCCATCTCGTTGGCCATCTCCTGGAAGTCGACCTGGAAGCCGTCTCCGGAGTCGCCGTCCTCGCCACACGGATCGATGAACTCCTCATCCGTCTCCATGGGCTCGCCGAACTCGTCGACGGGCATGGGAGCCACGATGCCGCAGTCCTCCGAGTCTCCTGGGAGCAAGTCGAAGAGGTCGTCGGCCAGGTCCGAGTCGTTCAGGAACTCGAACGACTGAGCGGCCTCGGTGAGCGCGAGCTGAACCGAGTTGTTCACAGCGCTGGTCGTCTCCGCAGGAACCGGCGGCTCCGAGGGGCCGCTCGAATCGTTGTCACAGGCGACGAGATGGGCGCTGACCAGGAGGCTGATCGCGAGTAAGGAAAGATTACGCATGGGAATCCTCATGGGTTTGTGGCCGAAGGCGGCGAGGGGGCATGGCTGCAGCCAGTCGATGGGCCGTCATGTTCAACTTGGGGGCGAAGGTCGCGTCAGTTTCGTTAGGTTGTGGCGAGTTAGCCTGGCGCCTGGGGGGCACCCAACGCGTGGTGTGACGTCCAGCATCCTTGGAAGATTCATGCCAGCGCACAGAAAATGGAGATTGCCAGTCGTTTACCCGACTCCCGCTCGCCCGTCGAGGGGCGGGGCGCGTAGGGCCGCGACATGCGTGCCATAGGGGCGCGAAAGGCTCTGCGCGCCTAGCAGGAAGCCGCGCGGGATGCCCGGGACGCAAAGATGAGCCCGGGTGCCATTCCCCGTCGCAGGTTGGAGTGGTAGAGTACTTCTCTGAAGTAGGGGTCGCGCGCGGACAACGCCGCGTCGTGCTCCCACCAGTACCCAGACCATGAAGGGGCGGCCATCGGCCGACCCTCGACCCGAGGAACCGTACCGCATGGCAGCGTCGTCGCCCGGACAAGGGCCACTCCTGGTATTCGTCATCGACCCGGAAACCGGAACCCATGACTTTCTGCGCAAGCATCTGCCCGAGAGCTCGGTCAAGATTGGCCGTTCAGCGAGCGCTAAAGAGGGCTATGAGACCATCAAGAGGGTGCGCCCTCAGGTGGTCTTTCTGTCCGTGGACATGCCCAATGGCATGGCCACCTGCAACCGAATCAAACGCGAAGCTGAGCTGAAGGGGACGACGGTCGCGCTCGTCGCGGCGTCCTGGGACGCCAAGATGAAGGCGCTGCACCAGAATCTGCCTACGTGCGCCGACCATTACCTTGATGGGCCTATCGGCGTTGACGTCCTGAGCTGGCCTATCTTCCAGCCTCACAGTGGCGCTCCAGCGCCTCGACAGGCGGCTCCGAACCAGGCCGCTCCGCCCCAGCGTCAGGCCCCACCCCAGCGTCAGGCCCCACCCCA
>CALCNF010000152.1 GCA_937897815.1 uncultured Pseudomonadota bacterium
CCCAGATCGTAGCTATTGAGGACCAGGTCCACCTGGCCGGTGACCGAAGCGTCCTCCTCGACGTCCATGGCGAGGGTGGCGATCTCACCGTCGATGGTGAGCTGCCAGTGATTGTATTGGTCCGGATGGGTATCCAGGGAGATTTCAGGTGCTGTCACTTCACCCATGGGGGGCCTCGTCTCTGAGAGTTCAAGTCATCAACCATCGGATCTACTCGGCCCAGGGCCGCCGCGCAAGCATAATATTGCGCTTGCAGTTACTCGTTGGTGTGCACTATATTGCGCGAATGGGATTTGATCTAGTCGCGCTGGGCGCCCGCGTCCGAGGGTTTCGATTGAGCCAGGGGATGACCTCGAAGGCGCTCGCTGAGCGGTCAGGGGTCTCCCTGAGGTTCTTGAGCCAGCTGGAGAACGGCCAGGGGAACATCTCCATCTCGCGGCTCTCCAGTGTCGCGGAGGCGCTCGCGGTGCCGTTACCCTCGCTCATCGATGACTCGGAGGTCACGGCGAGCGAGAATCAGCGAGCCACCGCGGCGGAGATCCTCGCCATGAGCCCGGCGACCTTCGGGGGTATCGCCGACGATCTGCAGCGCGTCCTGCGCGAGCGGCGCCCGCGCGGTGGAGTGTTGGCGCTCCTCGGGGTTCGGGGGGCAGGCAAGAGCACCGTGGGCGCCAGGGTCGCGAACGAGTTAAACGTTCCGTTCGTCGAGCTCGACGGGTGGGTGGAGCGAGAGGCGGGGCTCTCGCTGGCCGAGATCTTCGCCATCCACGGCGAGGCCTACTATCGAGAGGTCGAGCTCCGAATGCTCGATCGGTTCCTCTCCACCCACCGGCACGGAGTGCTCGCCACGGGGGGGTCGCTCGTGAGCCACCCGGTCGCCTGGGAGCGCCTGGCCAGCTCCGCTACAACGGTCTGGCTTCAGACCGAGGCTCAGGCGCTCTGGGAACGAGTGGTCGCCCAGGGCGATCTCAGGCCGATGCGTGAGAACCCCAACGCCTTCTCACAGCTGGAGTCCCTTGTGGAGTCGAGGGCGCCGCTGTACTCCCGCGCCGACCTCGCCGTGGACACGACGCTGCAGAGCGTGGATGCGGTTGTCGCCGCGATCGCGGACGTCGCGAATCAGCCTACGAGCTGAGAGATCAGGAGGCCAGCGAGAGCTTGGCTCCGCCTACGGGAAGTCCGGCCTTGCGGCAGAACGGCGTTCCGTACATCTGCTCCATGAACTCTACGAAGAGCGTTCGCTGCCGGCGAGACATTCGAGGCGCGTAGTGGCTATGGATCTCGCGTAGGGCCTCGGGTCGAGCCAGCCTGAAGAGGGTAGGACCCACCTCTCGCACGAGCTCATCAGCCGTGATCGGGAGTCGAGCGACCTGCTCCTCACGAGTAAGCTCGCGGGACTTGTCTTCGGTTCGAGCGCGTTCGATTTCGAGGTTGCAGCGGACCATGGTCTTCTCTCTCTGAGCTGGTGGCTTGGCTTGTGCCGACGCTCCAAGAGATTTGCAATGGCTGTGCCAAGCCACTCCAGATCGGCCGTATGCACAGGTTTGTGCAGCAATATCAGCGGCTTGTGCAACCCCGTCGCTCACGGGGCGACGGCGGAGAATCGGGGACTCTGGTCCCCAGCGCGACACGAATGTCACGCCAATTCCCCCCAGAGCGGCGCTCGCTGGGGGGAGAGGACCCCGGCGGTGAGCCCTTGCCGCTGAGCGCCTGTCGTGGTTGGTATGTCCGACCGCCTGCCCCGGAGGACACCCATGCGTCTTCATTCATTCCGAGCTCTACGACCCGCGACCGGCAAGGCCGCGGATGTGGTCTCTCCTCCCTACGACGTGATCAACACGGAGGAGGCGCGAGAGCTCGCGGCCGGACGCCCCTGGTCCTTCCTTCATGTGGTTCGACCTGAGATCGATCTTGAGCCCGGCGCCTCCCTGTACACGGATGAGGTCTATGAGACCGGCGCGGCCAACCTGCGTCGTATGGAGGAGTCTGGTGTCTTGGTGCGCGAAGAGGAGCCCGCTATCTGGCTCTACCGATTGGACATGGGTGAGCGCACCCAGGTGGGCTTCGTCGGCTGCGCCGAGGTCGAGGATTACGCCCAGGGGCGTATCAAGAAGCACGAGTTCACGCGCCCAGAGAAGGAGGACGACCGTACGCGCCACGTGGACACCCTGAGCGCGCACACGGGGCCTGTCTTTCTGACCTGTCGTGCCCCCGAAGGGGTCGCTGAGCTCCAAGAGCGTCTGATGGAGGGCGAACCTGTCCACGACGTGACCGCCCATGATGGCGTCCGCCATCGCGTATGGCGTATCACCGACGGGGCAGGTCTCGAGGCTATCTCGGCCCTGTTCGCTCCGGTGGACGCCTTCTACATCGCGGATGGTCACCACAGGGCGGCGAGCGCCTGGAGGACGCGGGATCTGCGGCGCGCCCGCTCTCCGGAGGCGCCGGCTGACGCGTCCTTTGAGCGTTTCCTGACGGTCGTCTTTCCGGACGAACAGCTCCACATCCTTCCCTATAACCGCGTCGTCTCCGATCTGAACGGGCTTAGCAGCGAGGCCTTTCTGGAGCAGCTCGACGCGCACTTCGTGGTCAGCGAGCCTGGGGCGAGCGCCGAGCCACCCGCGCGAAACGGCTTCGGTCTCTACCTGGATGGAGGTTGGAGACGCATGATCGCCCGCACCGAGATCGCCGAGGTCAAGGATCCCGTGGAAGGGCTCGACGTCGCGCTCTTGCAGACCCATGTCCTCGGACCGCTTCTTGGCATTGATGATCCGAGGACATCGAACCGCATCGCCTTCGTTGGGGGCATTCGTGGAACGGAAGAGCTGTCCAAGCGAGTCGATCAGGCGGGCGAGGGCTGCGCCTTTAGCCTCTACCCGACCTCCATCACCGAGCTCCTCGACGTCTCCGACGCCGATCGGGTGATGCCCCCGAAGTCCACGTGGTTCGAGCCCAAGCTAGCCAGCGGACTTCTGATCAACCTCATCGATTGATCCCGCACGCGTCCTAGAAGGTGAAGCCTGACTTCTTCTTGGGCTTCGGCTTCGGCTTCGGCTTCGGCTTCGGCTTCGGCTTCGGCTTCGGCTTGGATTCCGAGCGCTTCTTGGCGCTCTTGGTCCGACCGCTGTGGGCGGGCCCCAGGGCTCGTCGAACGACGGGCTTGAGGGGCTTGGCGACCACAGCGCGGCCGTCCTTGATCTGGTCCTGCGTCAGGGTGTGAGTCGAGGCTCTCGAGCCCGGACGCTCAAAGGTGAGGCGAACGCTCTCACCGGCGGTCAGCTTGTCGGCCAGCGCCTCCGACATCACCCAATCAAATGGGGTGGTTCCCAGCTTCGTCTCCGTTCCATCGAGACGCACGCTCGCGCCCGCGGGAGTGCTCGCGAAGGTCACATGGGGTAGGGGAGTGAGGGCGATCTTCACCTCGGTCGTCGTGTTCTCTGGCGGGATGGCCAGGGCCTCGGTCTTGCCGTCTCTGTGGCCAGAGAGCTTCAGGACGATGGCTCCGGCCTCGGTGATCTTCTCCCCGCTGATCGACAGGGGGGTCGTCCCGAGCTCCTCGCCGCTGGCGCTCAGGCACGTGGCGCCTGTGGGAGCGGAGTGGATCATGACGCGTCCTGGGACGGCCCGCGCTTGCAGCGCCTGGGCGACGGCCTCCGCTGTGGCGCTCTTTACGCGCTCGGCTTCGGACGCCTCGCTTACGG
>CALCNF010000153.1 GCA_937897815.1 uncultured Pseudomonadota bacterium
CATCGGCTGGGCACCCATGACCTGCCCCGCAGCGTCTCGAATCTCGACGTGGCGGAGCTGACTGGGCCGCTTGACGAGGACGCTCTCGCTGCGGCGCTGGGTCTTGGTCACCCATTCGACCTCCTCCTTTCGGAAGAGCGAGCCCTCGCGCTTCACCACCTTCTCTCGGACCTGTCGCTCCGTGTGTTTCATCTCGGTGCGTGAGACCTCAGGTCCCTGGCTGTACACGCTCACGGCGCGCCGCGACGTGCTCGCCCCCTCCAGGGCGACGGCCAGCAAGCGTTCGCGCATGGCGTGGGTCTGGAGCATGTCGTACAGGGGCATCTTGGAGCCGTGGGTCACGAACGCGCCCAGCCTGCGACCCGCGATGGCCGACGGGCTGTTGCCCTCGATCGAGGCGATCCCCGGTGCGGCCTCAAGGGTCTCCTGTACGTCTGGCTTTAAGGCCTCCCAGAGGTCGACCGCGAGGTTCTGATTGAGCTCATGCCAGGCGCTGTCCTCGCCCAGGGTCTCGGCGAGCTCACCCAGACGCAGCGCATAGCCTCGATCGAGGGTCATCGCCCGGATGAGGCGCGCGCGCCCTTGCTCCAGATCGTCTCGCTGCATCGCGGCTATGGCGGCGAGAAACTCCAGCTCCGGGAGCGGGTCGCCGAGCCGCCCAGCCGCCTCCGCATAGCCGCCAGCGCGGGCCGGAGCTTCCAGTCGTAAAGCGCAGTAGGAGGCCGCCGCAAGGGCCTGAATCGCCACCGTCTTGTCGCGGGCCTGGGCGTAGCGAGCCGCGGTTCGAAAGGCCTCCTCGGCCCGGCCCAGATCGATGATGGCGTGCAGGCCACCTGCGAATCCGAGTCGAAGGAGGCCCATCAGAAAGTACACGCGCCACTCCTCGACATCACCGAGGCTCTCCAGCTCTCTGAGCGCGTCGTGGTAACCGCCGCTCGCGAAGGACTGGCGCGCGTCCTCGAAGGCGTCAAAGGTCTTCGCCCACTGGGTCTCACCCACGTCAGGGGCGATGGACTCGCGTTTGGTCTGAAGTGGGCCAAGGGCGAACAGGGCTCGTGCATATCCCCAATGGAAGTGGGCGCCTATCTCCCAGAGCCCGCCGGGGCTCGGCGTGATGGCGGTCACTATGCTCGAAGCGTCAGGAGGCTCTGCTGGGCTCATACCATCTCGTGTTAGCGCCGCGTCTGAGCAGATCCCTCGCCGCTGTTCTTCCGAAAGACGGTGAAGCACCTCGGTGCGCTCCCGCACGGAGAGGGGGGGCGCGACCGGCATAAAGCAGGCCTCTTCAAGGACGGCAGCCCATCTCGTGCTGGCTTGATCCAAAGCATCTCCCAATCTCGAACGTGTGGTTCAGTATCTGCCCTTCGAATCGATCCGCCAAGTTGAACTCCACTCCTGGAGACTTCTTCGCTGGCTTGGGCAGAATCGAGGGCATGAAGCCGACCGTCGCCCTGCGCCGGCTGGCATCGTAGGGCTCGCGGCGAAGCGTGGTTCGAGCTCGATGCAGGGCGGGGTCTGTTCCCGCCTCGCGCGCGCTTGCGCCGTGCGTAACGGATCGCTTATCTTGCTCGCCTGCGCACAGGCTCAGAAGGGGTTGGCCCATGAAGGGTATTTCAAGTCTCCAGAGGTGGAGTGGTGTCCTCCTGATTGTACTCTCGTCCGTCACGCTTACGGCGTGTCAGGAGGGGGATACGGGGATCGTGACGGACGGTGAAGACATCGTCACGGATCCGCAAGAGGACAGTCTCATTGGCGATGTAGGCGTCCCGGACGCTCCGACGCCGGACGTTCCGGAGCCGGATGGGCTAGCGCCTGACGTGGAGGCTGACGGGTCCGGTGAGTGCGCCGCCCCAGCTCCGTTCGGCTGTGCGTGCACGGACAACAGCGACTGTGCGTCTCTGTGGTGTATGGAGACGGGCCAGGGTGGAGAGTGCTCCAAGCCCTGCGACGCGGACTGCCCGGAGGGCTGGGCGTGCAAGACCGTCTCTGGCTCCGACGCGGACCCAACTGAGGTGTGCGTGCCCCTGTACACCAAGCTCTGCCGTCCCTGTGAGACGGGCGCTGATTGCGCCCAGCTCGGAGAGGTCGGCGGCCACTGCATCCCGTTCCCGGATGGCCACGGCAGCTTCTGCGGTGGCGGGTGCGACGATGACACCCCGTGCCCTTCGGGCTTCTCCTGCCAGGAGGTCGATCTTGGCGGCGATCTGGAGCCCGTTCAGCAGTGCGTGCCCGATGACTGGAGCTGCGAGTGCAACCTCCTCGCCCTCAAAGACGGCGCGATCACTGAGTGCTCGATCATCAACGAGTTCGGCAGCTGCGATGGAAATCGAGGCTGCGCAGAGGGCGCCCTGACCGCCTGTGACGCTCAGGTCCCGGCCCAGGAGATCTGCAACGGGATCGACGATGACTGCGATGGGGAGGTCGACGGCGAGGCCGTGAGCCCCGTCTGCGAGAAGTCCAACGAGTTCGGCACCTGCCAGGGAACGGAGGTCTGCGCTGATGGCGTGCCCCAGGACTGCGACGCGCCGGAGCCAGAGGAAGAGTTCTGTGACGGCATCGACAACAACTGCGATGGCCTGACCGACGAGGGCTTCTCCAACACGGACGGCGACAGCCAGGCCGACTGCGTGGACAAGGACGATGATGGCGACGGCATCCTCGATGGGCAGGACAACTGCTCCCTCGTTCCCAACGAGGCCCAGTCCGACCTCGATGGCGACGGCCAGGGCGACGCCTGCGACCCGGACGCTGATGGCGACGGGACGGAGAAGGAGAGCGACTGCAACGACCTGAACGCCCAGCTCACCTGCACGACCTTCTACAAGGACTCGGACACGGACGGAGTGGGCGTGTGCAACGTCTCCCAGTGCCTGTGCGAGCCCAGCGGCGAGTACTACCTGACGGAGTGCACGGTCAGCGATTGCGACGATGACAACGCGGCCAAGAAGCCCGGCACTCCCGATATCTGCGATGGTATCGATAACGACTGCGACACGGTGGTGGACGGTGGTCTGCCAGACACGGATCTGGACACCATCCGCGACGAGTGCGACCCCGATGATGACAACGACGGCATCGAGGACGCTCTAGACAACTGCCCGCTCACGCCGAATCCGGGCCAGGAGGACGCGGACCTCGATGGCGCCGGCGACGTCTGCGACGTGGACACGGACTCGGACGGGACGAACGACGAGGTCGACAACTGCCCCGGCGTCTCGAATCCCTTCCAGCTGGACTGTGATGGCGACGGTCTCGGCGACGCCTGCGACCCCGATGATGACAACGACGGCTTCATCGATGACCTGGACTGCGACGACTGCAATCCGGGTGTCCCCTACGCCATCGAGCTCTGCAACGGGATCGACGACGACTGCGACCTCTCCATCGATGAGGACTTCGGGGATCTCGGACTCGCCTGTGATGGTGACGACGCGGACGCCTGCGAGAGCGGGCTGGTCATCTGCACCGAGGACGGCCTGAACACCTTCTGCAGTGAAGGCGAGGGCGTTGGCGGCGAGACCTGCAACGGCGCCGACGACGACTGTGATGGCGCGATCGATGAGGACTTCGTCGACCAGCTCAATCAGCCCTGCGACGGCGCGGACCTGGATCTGTGCGACAACGGCGTCACCATCTGCGGTGACGACGGCGGTATCGCGTGCGGCGCTGAGGACCCTCTGGGCAACCAGGAGCTCTGCAACGGCGAGGATGAGGACTGCGACGGCATCTTTGACGAGACGTTCCCGTCTCTCGGAGAGAGCTGCGATGGACCGGACGCCGACGCCTGCTTCAACGGCGTGCTCGTCTGCGCTCAGGACGGCTCAGGGACGGTCTGCGGCGTCGAGGACCCGGGCGATTTGCCCGAGCTCTGCGACAACCAGGAGGACGACGACTGCGACGGGGAGATCAACGAGGGCTGCACGCCGGCCAGCGTGGAGTTCACGGTCTCGAGCGTCGCCTTCGAGGGCGAGCACCCCGAGGGCGCCACCTGGAGCATCGAGCTCACGGGCGGCGAGACGGGCGTCGTGAGCGCTGGAGAACCACCGCAGCCGGGCTGGACCTGGTGGGTGGACTACGGCTTCCACAACACGCTTGGGCAGTAGGGGGGACGATCATGAATACGACACGACTTCTCGCGCTCTGCTCGCTCTTCCTCGCTCCCTCGGTCCTGGCGGCCGTGCCCATGGAGATGCCGCTTCAGGGCGTCGTTCGGGACAACGCCGGCAACCCGGCCAACGGAGAGTTCGAGGTGACCTTCGCGCTCTATCCTTCTGAAGACGCTCCGCCGGCTGAGGCGCTCTGGTGGAACACCCAGAACATTACGGTCACCGACGGCCGCTTCATCACTCGGCTGGGCGAGGGCAATCCTCTCGATCCTGCCGACTTCTCCAGCGGCCAGGCCCTTTGGCTCGGCATGGCGATTGAGAGCGAGGATGAGCTGCCGCGAAGGCCTCTTGGCTCCAGCGCGACGGCGCTCCACGCCGCGACGGCCGCCGGTCTCGACTGCTCGGGCTGCGTCGGCATCTCGGCGCTCACCGATGCCGCCCAGGCCTCGCTCGTCGACCAGGCCCTGGCCGCCGTGCAGTCCAACGGCTACACGACCGTCGCGTCGGGTCTCTATTATGACGACACCGAGGCGGCGCTCGGCGCCAGCGACGTTCAGGCGGCCATCGACGCCGTGAACACCAAGGTCGAGTCCATCGAGGTCTCGGCCCAGGGGAACGTCAATGAGGGCGCGGGAACGGTTCGCGG
The DNA here is from genome assembly GCA_937897815.1 of uncultured Pseudomonadota bacterium. Lineage (GTDB taxonomy): Bacteria > Myxococcota_A > UBA9042 > PHBI01 > CALCNF01 > CALCNF01. Next base: position 4,753 of record CALCNF010000153.1, read on the forward strand.
CTACTCCAACCAGTGGGGTCTGCCGAGCTACGGCACCGCGGTCGAGTACATCCACCTGATGAAGCCGAGCGCGCCCAAGGTGCAGCTCTATCTGCACGGCGGCGAGAACACGGGCTTCGCCTCGTCGAACAACCTGATC
>CALCNF010000154.1 GCA_937897815.1 uncultured Pseudomonadota bacterium
GGAGAAGCTGGGACAGGCCACGGACGCTGATGGGGCGGCAGCCGCCATCGCGAGCATGGATGTGACCATGCCCAAGGTCGCCGCGATCTCAGAAGACGCGGCGGGCGGCACGCCAGCGGGCGGAACCGCGGCTGTGACGGCGATGCAGACCGCGGGCGCCGGGCAGACCATGGAGGGCTTTCCCATCAAGCAGGGAGGCCCGCCCTGGGGAGCCATCGCTGCCGGGCTGCTCCTGGCGGCTGGCGCGGGTTGGTATTTCCTCGCGGGCCCCGGAGCGGCTGACGCGAGCAAGGACGCTGCGCCGGTCGCTGCGAAGTCCAAGGCTCCAGAGGTTGAGGCCGGGAAGCCGGCCGTACAGGCTCCTGTTGTGGACGATGAGAAGAAGAAGGCTGCAGAGGCCGCTGCTGCGAAGCAGGCGGCTCTGGAGGCTCAGGTCAAGCGCTTGGCCGCAGAGCAGGCGGCCCAGTCAGCCAAGCCCAAGATGGCGAAGCTCGTCCTCTCATCGAGCCCGAACGGCGCGATGGTGCATCGTGGGGGCTCCCTGTTGTGCACGACTCCATGCGACATGGAGGTGCCCGTTGGAGATCCAAACGAGACCTTGAAGCTGAAGCTGGATGGCTACAAGGAGTATCCGCTTAAGGTGAGCCTGGTGCACGGCGCGACCGTCGCTCTGGCGCTGAACCTGACGAAGGCGCCGAGTCGCAACCGCAACAAGAGGCGGGCCGGCGGCAAGAGTAAGGCGACCGCTGCGCCCGCAGCTAAAGCCGCTCCCGCGGCGCGCCCCGCGCCCGCTGCGAAGCCGGCGCCTGCGCCGAAGAAGCCCGCCTTGCCCAGTCTGCCTGGCTTCCGTAAGACGAAGAAGAAGAAGGGCAAGCTGCCCGCGATGCCTGGCTTCCGTAAGTAGGGCGTCTAGGGGGCTGTGACCACGATGTCCGCGTAGGGCGGGTAGCGCATGGTGTCCTTGTCGTAGACCTCGCCTGCGCTCTTGACGTGAAGGGTCGCGCCGAGGGTGGTCTTGGTGTCGCCCTCCTCAAGGTAGAGCGTCTTACTCTCTTCGCCTCGCTCGACCTTGATCACGGCCGTGGCGGTCCGCTCGCCATCCATCTCGGTCCACTCGGCCTTTACGACCCGCACAACGACACCTACGCCCTCGACTCCCACGGGCGCGAGCATCAAGCGGAACTCGGTGTTCGCTGGCTGCCGTTTCCCCTCAAAGGACGCCAAAGGATCGGCTGGGGGCGCTGGCTCCGCCGCCACAGGGGCGGGAGCGGGCGCGGGAGCGGATGCGCAGCCGGCCATCAGTAGGGTCAGCGCGACGGTGAGGGATATTACGAAGCCTTGCATGGATTCTGCCTGAGCACGGGTGGTTCGAGCGCGTCCGCGTCTGCAATAGGTGACGGAGGCTCGTTGATGGTATGAATTGCGGGCTCGGTTGCGCAAGCAGCGGCCGTGGGAATCAGAGCGCCTCTCGCCTCTACAGGAGCTGGCAATGAGTTGGAGACAGGCTGCGTGGATCGTGCTGTTGAGCTGCGCGCTGAGCGCCTGCGGTGGAGAGGAGTCGAGCTCCGAGACCGACGCCGGACCGACGCATTCGGACATCTATTGGACGGATTGTTCGCCACTCGTGGAGCCCGATATCCCTTCGGACGTCTGGACGCCGCCCGACCCCACAGGGCTGGAGCCTGGTGAGGCCGGCCCGTACCGCATTGGGTTTGTGGAAGACTCGATCACCTACACGCCAGATCCCTCATCGGAGGAGCGAACGCTCCGAGCTGCTATCTGGTACCCGAGCTTGGATGAGCAGGGAGACGAGACGCTCTACTACCCAGGGAACATCAAGCGCGAGGAGGTCTGGAGGAACGCCACCGCTGCGCCTCATGCTGGATGGCCGGTCCTGATCTTCTCTCATGGCTATTCGGGTTTCGCGGAGAACAGCTACTTTCTCCCCGAGCACTTCGCCTCCCATGGCTGGCTCGTCATCGCCGCAGATCACACCGGCAACACCGTCGAGCAGATGAACGCTCCGGTGGACAACTCGATGTACGCCTACCGCCCCCAGGACGTGAGCGCGATGATCGACCATCTTGAGTTGAATGGGGATGGCGCGCCCTGGGGCGGAAAGGGTGACACCAACAAGGTGGTCGTGAGCGGCCACAGCTATGGTGGCTACACGACCCTGGTTAGCTGCGGAGTTTCCTTCGACACCGAGACGCTCATGGCCCAGTGTGAGGCCGGCGAGGGCGCGACCAAGTTCTGCGATGGCTTCAACGACGACCTGGCCGCCGTGTTCGATGCGGGGCTCGGTGACCCACGTATCGTCGCTGGCCTCCCTATGGCGCCTGGTGACTCGAGCTATCTGTCCCCTGGGGTGGGCTCGGTGGAGGTGCCCGTCATGCAGATCGTGGGGGGCTTGGATGGTGGGAGTCCCTCCGACGGCGTAGGAGACGGCATCTGGGAGGGGCTCGTCGGTCCCCAGCACGCCCGCGTCCACATCGCGACCGCGGGCCATCAGAGCTTCACGGTGATGTGTGAGTGGTTCCCAGGCGTCTTTGACGATTGCTCGGACGACTTCATGGACAGCCA
>CALCNF010000155.1 GCA_937897815.1 uncultured Pseudomonadota bacterium
GAGGACGCCGACGCGGCCGACACCGCGACCGACACGACCACCGACACGACCACCGATGGCTCCAGCGATGTCCCTCCCGATGTTCCCAGCGACATCACACCCGACGCCGAGGACGCTGGCGCGGCAGACGCGGACGTGGAGACAGACGTCATGATGGACGTACCGATGGACATCGCCGAGGACGCCGGGCCCCAGCCGGAGTTCGGCACGACGCTGACGGTGAGCGAGTCCTCTGGCGCCGAGCTGTTCGCGATGGCGGTGCTTGAGAGTGGGCTCGTCGTCATCCTGTGGCGATCAGGAGACAACGATATCCTCCTCTCTCCCATCGACCCGCTCACCAGCACCGTCTCAGATCCCATCGTCATCGAGGCCGACGCGGGCAACGGGAGCATCAGCAAGGGAGGCGACGTGGTCGCTATGGGGAACCACCTGGCCGTGATCTGGTGGTCGAAGAACCCTGGAGACGAACCCGACGCGAGCGGCGACCAGAACGTTCGGTTCAAGGTGGGGACCATCGATGACCTCTCCGCACCGGGAGTGACCCTCGCGACCGAGGGCAACGAGGACCTGTGGCGGCCCCATCTGGTGGCCGGGGCCCAGGACACCCTCTGCGCCCTTTGGCAGCGCGACAAGGACGTGAAGATGACCTGCAGCGTCGACCAGGGTGCCTCCTTCGGAGACGAGACCACCGTAGAGCCCGCGGGCGTCTCGGCGACCCTCTCGAGCGGCGCGTTCCTCAACACCGGCGAGCTGGTGGTGTCCTACATGGGCAAGATCGGATCGCAGAACAGCGTCTACGTGACCAAGACCAACGACCTGGGTCAGACCTGGAGCGCGCCCGTGGACGTGGGGATCACCTCAGGGGTCGGACAGGCCCTCAACCCCACGATGGCGCCCGGAACGGCCGGCCAGATCCACCTCGCCTGGTACAACTCCTACCAGGGTACGACCTCTGCGTGGCACACGACCTCCATGGACGGCTCCACCTGGGGCGCTCCCCTGGAGCTGCCCACCATCCAGAGCTGGGTCGCCCTCAAGCCAGGCCGAGCCGCCAACCTCCACATCTCCGGCCAGGACAACATTCCAGGCTATGGAACGACCCACTACATGACGAGCGCCGATGATGGACAGAGCTGGGGAGTCGCTACGCCGATCCCCGTGACCCCCGGATTCAATCCGCCCATCGAGTTCCACGCGGAGCTGGAGGCCAACCTGGTCGAAGGCTGGCTCCACCTGGCCTGGTGGGAGGGCGGCGTGAACGACCAGTCCCTACGCTTCGTGACGGTCGAACCCTGAGCACCAGCGCGCTTCGATAGACGCACACCAGGAGCGAAGCGCTCGCTGACGGGGTTCGGCCTCGGAGCCCCCGTCCCCCACGATCGTGACCTCATCATCGGCCAGGATGGCCCAGGACGGGCGCGCTTCTCCCGCTGGGGTCGCGACCGCCAACCAGGGGGGCCACCGCAAGACGATCTCCGTGCCCGGATGCTCATCGAGCCGGCGAAGCCAACGCGCCTCGTCGTCACTGGCCGCGGGTACCGCCTCGTGAACCGAGCGTCTCATGGGCTGGACGCGGCGGCCCGCGCTCCGCAGGGGGCGGTCCTCCAAGCGCGACATGGGGACGTCGACGGCGCGGTCAGGCGCGTAGGTCACGCGCTCACACAGGTGGCCTCTCACCACCATTCGTAGACGCGAGGCCATCGAAGACACGCTCTCCGACGATCGAAGAGACTCGGACGAACAACCGGACTCGCGCAGCATCGCCACGAGAGTCGAGCGCTTGAGCTCAGTCTCCCGCTGAAGCTGAACGACGGGATCTCCCAGGAAGCCGTCCGCGGCGTCGAGCCGGGTGAGCACCTCCTCGCGCTCCGACCGCCCCTCCCCGATACGCTCCACGCGCAGCTTCACATGCGTCCCTGCCCCCAGGCCCTCCAGGGCCGCTGCGCCTTCCTGAACGAGGGTGGGCGTGTCCGCTGCGAGAATGAAGGGCACGCGTCGACCGACGCGCTCCCAGAGCCGAAGCAGCGCCCCATCGCCTCGCCAGCCCTCGCGCAAGCGCATGGGCCGTGGCGCCCTACGGTCGACGACACGAGCGCCTAGATCGCGGCCGTGATCCTCTCGGTACTCGCGCTGCAGCTGACGGGCGAAGGTCTCATAGCGCTCGTTGGCGATGACGACCAGACGCGTGATGTCGGGGTCGGAGACGCGGGCGCCACGCTCATCGACGGGCAACCGCAGCCCCCTGCCAATCTCCTGGCGCTTTCGAAACTCAGAGCGCGTCGGATGAAGGGTACAGATCTGAAAGACGTTCGGGTTGTCCCATCCCTCACGCAGGGCGGAGTGGCTGAAGATGAACCGCACGGGCTCGGCGCGATCGAGCAGACGGGCCTTGTCGCGCATGATGAGCTCGTAGGCCTCCTGGTCCTCTCGTGAGCGACCGCGCGTATTGATGGCCTCGCCTCTTCGCTGAGCGAAATATCCGGCGTGCGCCGCCTGGGCGCTGGGGAGATCCAGGGAGTCGTATCGTGGCTCCGCGCTGAGCCGCTCGTAGGTGCGCTCAAAGATCTCACGTAAGGGGGCCCGGTCCGGCGCATAGTGGGCGACGCGCTCGATGAAGAAGAGCGACAGCACCTTGATGGCCTGGCCTGCGGGCCGCAAGCGCGCCAGTCGGAGCTCCAACTCCAGATGCTCACGAAGGGTCTCTTCCACCTGACGCGCCATGATCGCCAGGCGAGGGTTGGAGGCCTCCACGCCACCGACTCGCCGCTCCTCACCGTTCGCGAAGTGCACGGACTCCCGATCGGCATCCAGAGCGGAGATCGCCCAGCCTCGGTAGATCTCGCGCTCCCCTGAGAGCTGAAAGAGATCCTCGCCCTCGCCCCGCACCCGGAGCTCCTTACGCTCGATCTCTCCGTCGACGAGGGCGTCGATCATCACCTTGGCGCGGACACCCGTCCGGTGACCCTTGACCTCGAGGACGTCGATGAGGGCCTCCTCACTGCCCGTTGGGGTGACGCCGATCACCTCGATTCGCTTCACGAGACGAAGATCGTAGGCCCGTACCGGATCGAGCCGGTAGAGGAGGTTCGGCCGACGACGGTGGGTGGCCGAGTAGCGAAGGGTCAGAGAGGCGCTGAGGTCCTCGATGGCCGTCCGGGTGCTCGGACCCTCAAGGTTCTGAGGCTCGTCGAGGATCACGATAGGTCTGGCTTCGGCGATGAGCGCGCTCGGTCGGGTCCCGTCGAGCCCGTCGGTTGGACGATGAATCAGGTTCGACCAGCCCTTGTTAAAGGCGTCCATGTTCAGGACAAGCACCTGCAGGCCCGGGTCGCGGGCGAATCGCTTCAGGTCGCTCAAGCGCGATGGGTCGTAGAGCGACGCCTGAATCTCCTGACCGGCGTAGAGCTCAGCGAAGTGTTCTCGGGTGGCGCGGATCTGCTGCAGGACGCCCTCACGAATCGCGACTGAGGGGACGACGATCACCGCGCGGCTCAAACCATGGCGCACGTGAAGCTCATGAAGGGTGCGAAGATAGACGTAGGTCTTCCCGGTCCCCGTCTCCATGTCCAGGGTGAACTCATGACCCTCAAGGGTCTTCGAGATCGGCAGCCCCTCGGAGCGCTGAACGTCCTGGAGCCTGCCGAGGAGCGTCGCATCGTCGGGGACACCTCGAGCCCCCTCAAGGAGCTCGAGCACGACCTCGAGAGCGCGTCGCTGATGGAGCAGGTGGGGATCGAATTGGAAGCGCATCAGAGCGTCTCGAGCCGCGCGCCCACAGGGCCGAGGAGCACGGACGCCCTCAGGCGTGCCTGATCATCTTCGAACGCGGAGTCGCGCACGATGACGCGGCGAGGGCCGCGCTCAGCGACCGCCTCGAAGAAGCGGTCATCCAGCTGCCGGCCCAGACACACGAGGGTCCCGACGTCGCTCACCTCGGTGACCTCCACGCCTCCGACCTCGGTCCTCGTGAGGACCGCATCAAGCCGGACGCCCGCCCTCAAGAGCGCCTCGAACAGGAGCGCGTCATCGTCGCCCGGCGCGGCGCCCTCGCCCGCACGGTCGAGCGCGCTCTCGAGCCCCGACTCCTGAACATCCTGGTCCCAGCGAGGGAGGGCAGACGGCCCGAGGCGAAACGCCCGAAACCCGCGCGCGCCATCGGTGAGGCGCTCGCCGCGCGCCCTCCCCTCTCGCCGCACCCGCTCCCGCGTGATGTCGCAGATCGTCGCGTACTCTCCCTCCCCGGGTATAACCTCGGGGAGCTGAACCAAGATGGCCCGCCGAGCGCCGCCGTCCTCGGCGTTGAGCTCCATCACGGCGGCCGCGGTCGTGCCCGAGCCAGCGAAGAAGTCCATAACGAGATCGTCGGGACCCGTCGCGTGTTCGAGCATGCGGCGGAGCAAGAGGGTCGGCTTGGGCGTGTCGAAGATCTTCTTACCGAAGAGCTCTTTGAGCTCATCGTGGGCCCGATCCGATGTCCCCCCATACTCGTAGGACCAGAAGTTGATCGGCGTGAGGCCCTGGCGCACCTCCGAGAGGAAGGTCTTCACCTGGGGAACCGGGCGCTTTCCGTCCCGGCCCCACCAGAGGCGATTTTCGCGAAGCAGGCGCTCATAGCCCTCACGATTCACCCGCCAGGCCTTTCGCTCGTTGTGGGTCACGGTCCCCGTGTTGGGATTGGTGACGGGGTACACGAGGTTTGGGCGGCGCTCAGGCGGGACCTGATTGAGGAAACTGGTGAGCTTCCAGGGCCCCCGTGGGTCCTCGTCCGGATTTCGAAACTCCGTGAGATCCCGATCGCTTCGGGGGAGGAGGTTCGGCTTGAACTGAGCCGAACGCTGGTAGAGCAGAATCTGGTCGACCACCGAGGTGAAGCGCTCCGTGTTGTTGGCCCGCGTGTACCGCTTTTGCCAAGCGATCTGCGCCACGAAGTTCTCCTCCCCGAAGACCTGATTCATGAGCAGGCGCAGGTGGTGGGACTCCGTGTGATCCACGCAGACAAAGATGCAGCCGTCCTCTCGGAGCAGCGAGCGCGCCAGCTCGAGACGCGGCGCCATCATGGAGAGCCATCGGCTGTGCTTTCGGCCATCGACCTCGACACGGCTGGAGCGCCGATGGCCCGCGTCGTCGACCTGCTCGGTCTGCTGAAGGTAGGCTGCCAGCCCATCCGCGTAGTCGTCCGCGTAGATCAGATCGTGGGCCGTGTTGTAGGGCGGGTCGAGGAGGATCGCCTTGACCTGACCTGCATAAGCGGGCCGCAGGAGCTTGAGCACCTCCAGGTTGTCCCCCTCGACCAGCACGTGATGCGCGTCGTCAAAGGACTCGCTCCCCTCCCGGTCGGGGATCAGGGCGCCGGCGCTCGGCGAGCGCGCGGCCGCGAAGGCCTCGGCCCGACCGGCCCATCGAAACCCGTATCCCGCTCCCTCGGCGTCCGGGACGCTCAAGCCGAGTCGGTCGAGAAGCTGAGCGGCGCTCAACTCACCCTCGACGAACGCTCCTGGGAGGAGCTCGCGCAGGGCCTCAATCACCTCGGACTGGGGCCCTTCGTTGTCCAGCTGGAGACGGAATTGCTCACCCATGTTCAGCCTCTCCCCGACGCCCTGCACTAGCATGGCTACAACAGGTTTTCACCTTTGAATCGCCTCGGGGCAAGCGCAAAGGAACCAGAAGCGCTATACTCTCGGATTGGTGGTCGCGCCTCGGTCGGAGGCGCACACGAATAATGGGGTGGGGAACATGACGTCGTCGTCTAGGGTTGTGGTGTGTTGTAGCGCGTTCGCGCTGAGTCTGATGCTCTTCGGCGGCTGCGCGGTGTCGCAGCCAGAAGAAGAGAATCGAAATCAGGAAATCGGCGCAGACGCAGGCCAGACTCCGCAGCCAGGCGACGTGCTGGCCACGGACGTCGGGGACGGCGCGACGGGCACGAACAAGGACGTCCAGGACGACACACCCAAGAAGCCCTTCAATGACCCGTGCCTTGAGGACGCCGAGTGCGAATCGGGCCTGTGCGTCGCCGGGCCCGATGGCGAGAGCGTGTGCACCACGTCCTGTGACGACGAAGGCTGCCCCGAGGATTGGCTCTGCAAGCCGCTGAGCTGGGATCAGTCCGACCTGGGCTACAGCAACGCCTGCATGCCCGGGACCATGAACCACTGCGCCCCCTGTGATTCATCGGCGAAGTGCGGCGGCATCAACGACCAGTGCATCAAGATCGGTGAGGACGGTGGCAGCTGGTGCGCCGCCCAGTGCGCCGAGGACACGGACTGCCCCGCGGACTACCGGTGCGACGACATGGGTGCTCAGGGCTCCTTCTGTGTGCCGCAGACCGGATCCTGCGTGTGCAACGCGGAGACCAACCAGACCTGGCGTGAGTGCATGTGGGAGGCCGACTGGGGTACCTGCACAGGTGTCGAGATCTGCGATGGCCCCAAGGGCTGGGTTGGATGCACGGCACCGGAGCCCTCAGAGGAGCTCTGCGACGGCCTCGATAACGACTGCGATGGCGACATGGATGAGAGCTACATCGACCTGGACAACGACGGTCAGGCCGACTGCGTTGATGAGGACGATGACGGAGACGGCGTATCGGATGACGAGGACGTCTGCCCCCTGGTCTCAGACCCCGATCAGACCGACTCGGATGGAGATGGTACGGGCGACGCGTGTGTTCAGGATGACGACGGAGACGGAGTCCAGGATGACGTCGACAACTGCCCCCTCATCGCGAACCCCCTGCAGGTCGACGTCGACGGCGATGGAATCGGAGACCCCTGCGACGACGATGACGACGGCGACGACGTCAACGACGGCTCGGACAACTGCCAGTTCACGGCCAACCCTGACCAGACCGACACGGATGGTGACGGGCTCGGAGACGCCTGCGAGGGCGACGACGACAACGACGGCGTCGCGGACGCGGACGACAACTGCCCCACCGCTCCGAACCCCGAACAGGGAGACATGGACGCGGACGGGCTCGGCGACTACTGCGACAACGACGTCGATGGCGATGGGGTCCAGGACAACGACGACAACTGCCCAGCCACCCCGAACGCCGACCAGACCGACACGGACGCGGACACCGACGGTGACGCCTGCGACGCCGACGACGACAATGACGGCGTCGAGGATGGCTCGGACAACTGCCAGATCGTGAGCAATGGCGACCAGGTCGACACGGACGGTGACCAGATCGGAGACGCCTGCGACGATGATGACGACGGCGACGGCGTGACGGATGGCGACGACAACTGCCAGCTCGTGAGCAACACCGATCAGGTCAACACGGACGGCGATCCCCTCGGAGACGCCTGCGACGACGATGACGACGGCGACACCGTGAACGACGGGGACGACAACTGCCCCCTCACCGCGAACACCGACCAGGCGAACGCGGATGGTGTGGGCGCGGGTGACGCCTGCGTCGACGACGACGATGGAGACGGACAGCTCGACGACGTCGACAACTGTCAGCTCATCGCCAACGCCGATCAGACGGACACCAACGGCGATGGTGAGGGCGACGCCTGCGACGACGATGATGACGGCGACGGCGATCTCGATGAGGTCGACTGCGCACCCCTGGACGCGGAGAAGGGGCCGAGCACTGAGGAGAAGTGCGGCGACGGCATCGACAACAACTGCGTCGATGGAGCCGACGAGGCGGGCGCCGAGGGCTGCACCCTCTTCTACATGGACGTCGACGACGACACCTACGGGACGGGCGCGGCCGAGTGCCTGTGTGAGCCCACCGGTGACTACACGGCCGAGGTGGCGGGCGACTGCGACGACGGCGAGTTCGCCGTGAAGCCCGGCGTCAACGAGGTCTGCGATGGCGTCGACAACAACTGCGCTGGCGGGATCGATGAGAACCTCATCGCCGCGTGTGCACCGGACGGTTATGACGGGGACGAGGCCTTCTGGGGCGCCGGTCCGTGTGTCCTGGGCAGCACAGAGTGCATCGGCGGTATCTGGGGCGAGTGCGTCAACGCCGTGATCCCGGAGCCGGAGATCTGCGACGACCTCATCGACAACGACTGCAACAGCATCGAGGACGACGAGGGCGCATGCGCCAGCGACTGTGAGGGCGACATCTGCAACTTCGACCCGGGCGACGGGGATGGGGACGGCGATGGTTCACCCTTCAATCCGCCTCAGCCGGACCCGGATCCCGAGGACGATGAGGTCCCGCCGCCCTGCGAGTTCAACTGCGGTGAGAACGTCGGAACCAACGATGAGGGACAGCTCGTGCTCGACCTCACGGTGAGCGTCCTCGACGTTCCCTACCTGTGGCTCGCGAACGACCAGGACCACACCATCTCGAAGGTGGACAGCATCACCGGCGCCGAGGTGGCTCGCTACAACGTCTCGGGCAACGGCGGCTGCACCAACCCGTCACGCACGGCGGTCAACGCCACCGGCGCCGTGTGGGTGGCCTGTCGCGACAACAACGTCATCGTGCACATCGCGCCCGACGAGGGCCAGTGCATCGATCGAAACGGCGACGGGGTGATTCAGACCTCGACGGTCACGTTCGACAACGCCGGCAACAAGAGCGTCGACATGCTCCCCTGGGAGGACGATGAGTGCGTCCTGTTCAACGGGACGCCCGTCCCGGCGGACGACGCTCCCCAGGACACGAAGGACACCCCGATCACGGCCGGCGGCTGCACGGTCGGGCTCCGCGGTCTCGCCGTCCGCGCTGACAACCAGGTGATCCTGGGCGGCCTGAGCGACACCTGCATGTCCGGGCACATCTGGCAGGCCAAGTATGAGTACGATCCGGAGCTACCCTATGAGGCGGACGTGAACCCGCGCGTGCGACTCACGGACCACTGGCACCTCGCCAGCCTGAGCCACACGGACTGGAACGGAGATGCCTGCTCCTGGGACTACAATGGTCGGGCTTACGGCTACGCGATCGACCAGCAAGGCAACGCCTGGATCTCCTCGATCACGAGCAGCATCGGCTGGGTCGACCTCGAGAATCGTAAAGCCTGCTCCTTCCCGTCCAACACGACCTACGGCATCGCCATCGACTACGCGGGTCGCGTCTGGCTTGGAGACTGGTCGGGCAGCGCGAACATCGGCTGGGTGTTCGACCCGAGCACCAAGACGATGCACGGGATCAACCAGTGGAAGACCGGTGGGAACTTCTGGAGTGGAACGAACCTGCCGTCGAGCCAGTACACCCGAGGCGCGTCGGCGTCGTTCGATCCGGCGAAGCCCTACGGCTATTTCAACCTCTCCAATGGAGCGACGGGAGCGGTTCGAGTCGAGGTGACGAGCGAGTCACCCTTCGAGGCGAAGGTCGTCGGCATCATCCGAACGGACAGCAACAGCATCTGCTCGTCCGCCGGCTCGGGTTGCGGGATCAGCCAGGATGGACAGGGTGACCTCTGGGTCGTCCACATGAACTCGTGTGGAACCTCGAACTGGGACGGCAAGAGCCGGCCGACCGCGGTGTCCACGGAGCTCGACCCCGAGCAGATCACGGGATGGATCAACCCGGGATCCGGTGGGGAGGCCGCGAACTACGTGAAGTCTCAGGTGCAGCAGGGCAGCCACACCTACACCTACAGCGACTTCATGGGCTACCAGTTCGCGACCATCGTCGACCCGACAGGCTTCTACATTCAGCGCTTCGAGGGCTGGGGTGTGGGAGACGCGCTTCAGAGCACGAAGTGGCTCACCATGAGCGCGATCATCGTCGAGGAGGCCACCTCGCCTCCGCTGCTGATCTCGCACCGCACCGGGGCCACCATCGAGGAGATCGGCGCGGCGTCCTTCAGCGAGCCCGTGCAGCTCAGCTGCGTGGCCGGAGACTGCACGCTCGAGACTCCTGAGGGGGTCAACGGCGCGTACCTGGACGTGAAGCTGACCCTGAAGAAGGACTCAGACGGCGGCTCGGTGACCATCGCCAACATCAAGGCGGCCGGTAAGAAGACCGCGACCGCCGAGCCCTGATCAGCGCTCCTGGGACCTGGTGGTGGCGCGCTGTAGCCACCACCAGGCCGGGACGCTCGACAAGACCAGGGATCCCAACCAGCTGACGAGCCCTCCCAGCTCCGGACCGAGGGGCGCAAAGAGCGTCGCGGCCAGGAGCGCGTAGACGGCCACAGAGCTGGATCCGAGCATCATCGGCCCCACCGCGCCCGCCTGAACCTGAACCCCCTGGGCCAGGGTCAGCGCCACCATGGTCGTCAGAAAGATGGCTGGGAAGATGGACACGACTCCGGAGGCCACGGGCCCTACGAGCGCGGCCAGGATGACGGAGACGCCGATGGCCAGGGCCGCCAGGACCCCGCGCGCGAGGTGCATCGGCGCGCTGACCTTACGTGAACCTCTCGGACCTGGAGGGTTCGTCCGACAGGCGAGCAGGCCAAAGAAGACCATCGCAGCCGTCGCGCCAGCGCCGAGCCAAAGGGGAGAGACTCCGGCGGCGATGAGCGCACGTGACTCGACCACCACCAAGGTCGCGGCGAGGCACCACAGACCCACCGTCGCGACGCCGAGGAGCGTCACACGAAAGGCGAGCGGGAGGTTCGCGACCCAGGGGGGAAAGAGCCTCCAGGAATAGAGGAACCCGACGTTGAGCAGCATACCGAGCGGGACCACGCCCATGGCGGCCACGAAGGCCTCGGCCGATTCGGCCTCCTGGTAGATCCCGAAGGAGGCCGGGAGGATCGTCGACGGCATGGTGCCCAGGATGCCACCCAGGAGCCCACCGAAGCGCTCGATGGCCGCGGGCACAGCGATGGCCAAAACACCCGCCGCCAGGGCCGCCGGTCCTGCCAGCTCCAGCATCTCCGCGAGCGTCACGGTGAGACCGGCTCGCAGATCCGCCGAATCAGCGCCTCCACGGGCGGGGGGCCCGGCGCGAGATCACCCGCCTCTCGGGCGAGCCCGCAGGCCTCCGTCGCGCGGTCGCGCCGCGCGAGCTGACTGGCGTGCTGGAGGAGGAGCGCGACGAGGTTTCGCCGGTGCTGCGGATCGCTCGGGGCGACCTCCACGAGCCTCCTCTGAATCGGGATCCCGGCCGCGAGACGACCTCGGTTGAGGAGAAAGCTCACGCGATGGCCGAGGAGGAACACAGAGGTCGGGAAGCGGTCGACACCATGGGTCCAGACCGCCTCAGCCTCCTCGAAGCGCATCCCGCGGCTCAGGGCCCGTGCCAGGTTCGCCGTGGGCTCGGGAGCCTCCGGTAGGGCCTCGATAGCCTCACGGCACAGCTTCACCGCCTCGTCCGCTTCGAGGGTCTCGCGGTCGGCCGCGAGGTCACACAGGTTCGCCCGCGCGCGACCCGGTCGAGGCTCCACCTCGACCGCTCGTATGGCGATGGGCCAGGCGTCCTCGCGGCGCCCCTGGCGCGCCAGAGCCACAGAGAGGTTCTGAACGGCGAGCGGGTAGTCGGGTGTGCGGGCCAGGACGGCGCGAAGATGGGACTCCGCCTCGGCGAAGGCCCCGGCGCCAATCAGCTGCTTGGCGTGGTTGGTCCGTCCCCGGGCGCTGTCGGGCAGACGCTCGGCGCTCATGGCAAACAGCGAGGCGTCGGACTGCCAGGCGGCGACCATGGCGCTCGTCGCGGGCGCGCCCGCGATCAGCCAGACCAGGGTCATCCCCAAGAGGATCGGACGACGACGCGCGACCAGGCGCGAGGCGCCGAGGGCCGCGGCGAACGTAAGCCCGAGCCCGACCGGGACCGCCAAGCGTCCAGCGAGAGGCGTGGGCAAGGTCATCACCAGATTCGAGAGCAGCACCAGGCTCGCGCCGACGACCGTCAGGGCCCCGATCAGCGGTCGATCTCCTCGACGCCAGGCCTGCACATAAAGCGCGGCGAGCACCAGGAGCCCGCCCGCCCCCAACCAGACGGCGGCGTGGCTGCTGTCGGCCAGGTTGACGCCCATGGCGTAGTCCGGAGCGATCGGCTGAGGCGCCAACCACCAGGAGAGATAGCGCCCCATAATCGCGAGGCCCGCGACCACACGGGGGCCGCCCTCGAGCTCTACAAGGGGGTTGTCGATGGGCGAGATCGACCCAGCGTCGCCGTCGAGGACCAGGACGCGCACGCCATACCAGAGGCTGATGATCAGGCCGACGGCGACCGCCCTGCCCCACCGCCGCTCCGAGAGCGCGAGGGCGCCCAGGGCGAGCGCGAAGACCACGGCCGACTCCTTGGCGAGCAGCGCACAGGCGCAGACCGCCAGACCGACGGCGAACCAGCGACCGGCGAGGAGGAGCCCGAGGACCCCGATCAGCGCCCCGAGGAGATCGCCCTTGCCGACGTTGGAGACCACCGCCTCGCTGAACACGGGGTGCGCGGCGACGATCACGCCGACCACGAGAGCGGTTGTCCCGCCGAGGCCCGCGGCAGACGCCAGGAGCATGGTGGCCGTGGCGAGCATGGCCACGAGGACCAGATTGCCGACGTGAAACGACCAGGGCGCGCCGCCGCTCGCCACGTGATCGATACGCAGGTCGAGTACCGTCAGCGGGCGCCAGCTCTGAAGGTGCTCAAAGCCCGGCCGATCTCCCCAGAAGGTGGAGGTAAACGCGTCGAGCCAGCCGGCCTCCCCGTTCACGAGGGGGTTGTTCACGATGGCCATGGGATCATCGAAGCAAAAGCCCGCGTTCCAGATCCCCCAGTAGGAGAGCACC
>CALCNF010000156.1 GCA_937897815.1 uncultured Pseudomonadota bacterium
CAGGACAGGAAACAGGTCACAGCGTTCATCGTGTGCATGCGATGAAAGTCCTGGACGGACGTCTCCGCGATTGGCGCCATCTGAAAGCCGCCCGCGCACTGGATGGAGGCCCACAGGGGAGGCAGATCACCATAAAAGGCCGCCACCTCCTCTTCGCTGGAGAGGTCCACAGGCCCCTTCAAGTGGACCCCTTCGACCGCGGCCAACGGATGACCTGTCGACTCTTGAGCCACGCGACAAGGGACATAGACGCTGGCCCCCTGCGCGACCAACGCTCGGACGACGGCCGCGCCTAGAGCGCCGGTCCCGCCGGTGACGACCACGTGCTTCTCGTCAAAAGCTCCCATCGCTCACTCCAGTAGGTCGATCTTGGGCTTACGCTTGCCTGGCGCGTCCCGTCTGGAGCGCGACGGTGCGTCGAGGATCTCGATCCGGGCCGGACCCCGCTTGGGGCGGGGATCGACGCCCGACTTCGGCCGAGGTTTTCGCGTCGCGCGCGGCGGATTCACCTTTCGCGCACGCGGAGCGGGCTGCTTGGCCCGATCCCGACTCGTGGGCTGAGACTCGAGCTCGGGGAGCTCGTCTCCGTCCATGGCCTTGAGCTTGATGGTGAGCTCCATGGGTTGCCCAGGCTCCGTCAACGAGAGATCAACGACCGCCGTATGGGTCTGGTAGCCGGCGAGCATCAGGTCCAGGGAGTGGGTCTTGGCGGCGGGCAGATAGACGGTGATCGGGGTGTCGCCAAGGGGCTTGTCCCCGTTCCAGACCTTGGCCCCGCTTGGGACGGACACGAGGGTCACGGCCGTGACGCCCGCGCGCGCGGCCGGCCGCGCCGCGGCGGGCTTGCCCCTGGTCGCCCCGCGCTCCCATGGGACGTCTACGGTGACGTTCGCGCCCATCGGCGAGTCCCGAGCCTCTCCGCCAACGGACGCCCAGTAGCCAAAGATGGCGAGGACCGCCAACAGAGCGAAGGTCCACCTGCGGCTCCCCACGGGCGCCGGGGCCAGGTCGGCTCGCGACGAGATCGTGACCGTGGCGCCATGGGTGCGAGGGTTCGACTGCATGGTCGCGCTGTTGCGATCATCCATCTCCGCGGTGGTGTCCACGCGGAGCCCCATCTCTTTTTGTACGCCCTGGAGCACATGCCGCATCTCACGAGCGCTGGCGAAGCGGTCCGAGGGGGCCTTGGCCATCGCCCGCATGACGAGGCGCTCGAGGGAGTCCGTGACCTTGAGGTCCGGTCGGGCCGAGGCGATCAACTCCGGCTTGTCGCGAAGGTGCTGGCTCAAGACCGCGGCCTGGGTCTTCGCTCGGAACGGCGGATGTCCAACCAGCAAATGGTACAGGACGATGCCGAGCGCATAGATGTCGGTCCGGGCGTCGACGGGCTCGCCGTTGATCTGCTCGGGTGCCATGTAGAGCGGCGTACCGCACAGCTGCCAGCCCCGGGTGATCTGACCCTCCATGGTCGTCTCCATGGCTCCGCCAGAGCGCTCCTCCTCGAAGAACTTCGCGATACCGAAGTCGAGGACCTTCACGAACTCACCATCCCCCAGCGAGGTGGCCAGAAACAGGTTGTCCGGCTTGAGGTCGCGGTGAACGATCTGCTCGGCGTGCGCTGCCTCCAGGGCCTGCAGAACCTGGTTGATGATGTGGAGCGCGCGGTCCATGGGCAGGCTGGGCGTGTTCGCCAGCTCGGAGCGCAGACTTCGTCCTTGGAGGAGCTCCATCACCAGGTAGACATGCCCGTCCCGGGTCTCGCCATAATCGTGGGTGATGGTGATGTGTGGGTGGCTGAGCATCGAGGCGAGCTTTGCTCCGCGCGCGAAGCGCTCGCGCGCCAGGTCGCGACCGCCAGGCATCACCTTCACCGCGACCGAACGGTCGACCGAGATCTGCAGCGCTTTCCACACCGTGCTGTCTTGCGAACCAATGCCGATCAGGCGCTCGAGACGGTAGCGCTCTCCCATCAGCATGCCCCGAAGATCGTGCACGACCTGGGACGAACCACAGCTCGCGCAAACATCCGGGCGACGGCCCTCTCCCGAGGCGTCACATGTGGCGCACATCCACTTCATGACCCGACCG
>CALCNF010000157.1 GCA_937897815.1 uncultured Pseudomonadota bacterium
ATCCCGAGTACCGCAAGGCCCTACGGGACGAGATGGCCGAGTAGTACGGGCGATCCTCAGTGGATCGTCGTCGGCTCGGACTGCTCGCTCTCGCGGATGACCGTGATGCTCTCGTCCGAGGCTCCGTAGTCGATCAGCTCATCGAGCTCGATGGGGAGAACCCCGAACCCCAGGTCAGCCCAGAAGTAGAGGAAGTAGCTGGCCTTGAGGAGATAGTCTGCGGCGTCGACGACGTCGCTGGGGCGATAGCGCTCTTCTTTTCGCGCGGCGTCCAGGCGCCCTGCGAGCGCGCGCATGTCGTCCGGATTCATGCGTTGCCGAGCTTGCTCGACGAGCTCTGGATCGACGAGCACCGCCTCAATGGCGCCAGCTGAGAATTCACAGGGGTCCATGGGGAAGAGGCTGTAGGGAGAGGTGTAGGGACACCGTTCGCAGTCCGGCTCTTTGCGCCGGATGTCGAGGTACTCGGCGAGATCCATCTCGGCGTCGCTCTCCCCGAACTCATCGATGATTCGGGTCTGCCAATGGGGATCGTCCTCCACCACGGGGGCCTCGACCGCCTTACAGGATGAGACGGTGGACTGCGTGTACTCTTCCTCGGTGTGCAGGAGGAGCGTCTGGTCCTCAGGCGCGAGAAGTCCGCGGGCCTCGCGATGGACCAGGCGCCGGATGATCTCCGCTATTCCCAGGACGTCCGAGAGCTCGCCTTCTTTGGGAGGGCGGACCAGTTGCCAGTCAAGTCGTCTCATGGTGGAGGCATGTAGCACGGCCCCTGCTTGCAGGGAAGGACCGACCGCGCGGGCGCCAGACGGGCGCAGGTGTGCGCTCCTGGACGCTCGCGCTCGCTCGCGCAGGCGGGTGCCCTTCTTGACTCGGATCGATCCCTGTCCCGATAATCGAGAGACCGGAATGGAAGGGGTGCAGCGTGCAGCGACATTTAGCCTGGATTTTCGCGAGCCTGGTGCTGCTCGGGACCGCCTGTGACGAGGGCGCAACGGCCCCCGCAGCTCCTCCGTTCATTCCTCCACCGCCTTCGGGAGACTCCAGCAACACGGATCCGGAAGACGCGGGTGGCACCACTCCTGTGGAGGACGCGGTGGTCACCGTGCCGCTCGATCCAAGCGTGACCCTCGTGGGAATCAAGGGGTTGGTAGGCGTCGACGACGGTCTGTTCTGTGCCTCCAATGTCGAGGTGATCGTCGACGCGCCGTCGATCAGCTGGGACGATTACGCTCTGCGTCTTCAGGTCCGCGCTGAAGGCCTCTCGGACGACCGGGTCATCGATGGCGTTGAGCCCACAGCGGATCCCGACGTACCCCATCGATACATCTTTGAGCTGGACGCGAGCACCCTCCTTCTGCCGCCCGGGGCGGTCCCGACCGATGGCCTCGACCCCGAGGACCCGGCGAACACACAGCTCATTCAGGCGGGCGCGAACTTCACGCTGATCGCCGTCGCCATGAAGGTGAAGTTCACGGGCGAGCTCACGATGCCCAGCAAGGAGGAGTTCATCTCCGAGCGGATCTACACCTTCGATGCGACCCCACCGACGCTCAACGTGTGGACCCCAGACCCGACCTACCTGCCGCCGACCCTCACGGGCCAGGCGGAGGTCGCTGGGCTGGTGGATGACAACCTGGGCGTAGGCCGGGTGGAGGTGAGCTTCGATGGAGAGCTCCTCGCGACATTGGAGCCAGGCGCTGAGGAGACCACGAGTCAGCAGTTCGCCTCGAAGGTCGATCTCAGGTTCATTCAGACCTCCTTCGCGGCGCTTGAGATCCGGGCCTTTGACCGGTGCGGCTTGAGCGACCCGGCGACCAGCCAGTGGTCGGCTCAGGCAAAGGTGGTCTCATGGCCCTTCTTGAAGTCAGCGGAGACGCGGGAGTTGCAGGACAACCCTCAGATCAACATGACGCGGATGGCCGACTGGGACGGCGACGACTTCCTGGACATGATCGTCGCGACGCAGAAAGGCATCTGGGTGGTTCATAACAAGAACCCCAATGACGCTGAGGATCCCGACCGCTTTCGTCACCTGAGTCAGCTGACCACGGAGTCGACGGACGCCCTGCATGTTCTGGACCTGGAGCAGGATGGAGACGCCGACGTGGTCGCCGTGAGCCGCCTGGCGTCGGGATCGCGCGGCCTTGTGGTGTATCGAACCCACGAGGACGGCTCGGTGGCCATCACCGAGGAGCACACCCTGCCCATCAATGACGCGACCGAGGTTCGTACGATCCTGGTGGCCGACTTCACCAACGATCCGGAGGACGCGATTCGAGAGGACATCGCCTTGGCGACGGACGCTCAGGAGGACTCGCTCCTCTTGTTTAAGCGACACGTGCCCGACGTCCCCCAGGAGTTTGATGACGACGCCTGCGAAGAGGTGGCGGGACCGCCGCCGGGCGCCGATGTGGGCGCGCCTGTGGTCGTGGAAGGGGGCGACGGCGCCAGCGACACTGTGGTCGTGCTGCCTGAAGGGGTGCCCGATTATCACTACGTTTGCCCTACGCTCTTCAGCGATCCGATCAAGTCAGGCGGCGTGGCCAACACGGTCTCCCTCGTGGCGGCGGACGTGACCGGTGACGAAGGCGAGCCAGATGGGGTGAACGACATCCTCGTCGGCACGGACGACTCGAACCAGATTCGCGTGTTCGCCAACCGGTTCCTGCAGGTGGAGAAGCTGGACACGGCCTTCGCCGAGGCGGTGGTGAGCTACATCTATCCGGGCTCGACGACCTTGGACCACTCGGGTCACTTCTGCCTCGGGAACTTTATCGACATTCCTGGGCAGGACGGTCTCGACGACCCCGTCGACCTGGTCGCCGCGCCTGGCTACGAGACCTGGCGCGTCCTGCGCGGCATGGGGAATGGCTTCTTTCGAAACTACAGGCCTCCGGAGGACGCGGAGACCGACCCGTACGAGATCTA
>CALCNF010000158.1 GCA_937897815.1 uncultured Pseudomonadota bacterium
TCGAGCCCATCGAGGGCCGCCTTGTCGGTCGCCGCTTTTCCGAGCCAGGTGGCGCCGCTCACGGCGTCCGGGAGCGTGCTGGAGAGGGTCGCGTTGCTGAAGTCGGCCGCGATCCAGGGAGCGTCACCGGAGATCTGCGCGGGGTACGCGAAGAAGAGGAACGCGCGCCCGGTCAGCGCCGGGTTCAAGACGTTCATCCCAGTGCCGCCAAAGACCTCTTTGCCGATGAACACACCGAAGGCGATGCCCAGGGCGACCTGCCACAGGGGGATGCTCGGAGGCAGCGTCAAGGGGAACAGGAACCCTGTAACGAGGAACCCCTCGTTCACCTCATGGCCGCGGACGATCGAGAAGATCATCTCGACGGTTCCGCCTACGGCGAACGTCACGATGAAGATGGGCAAGAAGTGCAACGCCCCATAGACCACATTGGCGATCAGGTTCGTCGGGTCGTGCGCGAAGCCGAGCATCGTAAACAGGGAGGCTTGCCAGCTCGCGAGCGCCGTCACGCCAGCGCCATTCGCGATGGCGAGGTTCGCCTGGTACCCCGTGTTGTAGAACGCCATGGCGACACAAGGCAGCAAGGCGACCACCACGGTGATCATCATGCGCTTGAGGTCGAGACCGTCGCGCACGTGCGTGGTGCCCTTGGTGACGTGGCCCGGCGTGAAGAGCAGCGTGTCGTGCGCCTCCCAAGCCGGGTAGAGCTTCTCAAGCTTGCCGCCCTCCGCGAAGAGCGGGTCCATCTTGTCGTGCTGGTCACGAATGAATTTCATCTAGCCCTCCTGCCAGATGTCGGTGAGCACCGTACGCAGCGCTTTGCCGTAGTCCTCTTTGCCAGGACTCACGAACGAGCACAGCGCCAGGTCTTCCTCATGGAGCTCGAGGCAACCGAGTTCCTCGGAGCGCTCGATGTCGGACACGAGCAGCGAGCGAAGTAAGAAGGTCGGCATGATGTCCAGCGGCATCACCCGCTCGAACATCCCGATGGGGACCATGGCCCGGTGGGAGCCGTTGGTCGTGGTCGTCATATCGAAGGTCTTGCTAGGGACAAGGCTCGAGATGAACGCGTTGATCGTCGAGTAGATGCCGCCCCCGGGCGCGAGCCAGCCGAGGAACTTTCGCTCCCGGTCCTCCGCGAGCGCCGTGATCTGAGCGTCGTATCGATTCACGTAACCGACCGTCTCGTCCTGGGCCGTGTGACCGTAGATCACCGAGCCCGAGATCAGCCGAGGCTCGCCGGCGTTTGCCTTCAGGCCACCGGCCGTCAACTCCAGGGTAGAGGCGCCGACGCGCGTCCGGAGCAGGCGGGGCTCGGCGACCACGGGTCCGGCGAACGCCACGACCCTGTTCACGTCGACCTTACCCGTCTTGAACAGGTGGCCGATCGCGATCACGTCCTGGACACCGATGTGCCACACGGTGCGCTTGCGCCCGACCGGACAGAGCGTATGGATGTGCGTCCCCACGAGCCCGGCGGGGTGCTTCCCGCTGAAGACCTCGGTCTGGAGGCGAGGCACGCTTCCCACGTCCACCTTCCACTGAGGGCCAACGCAGAGATAGAGCGCCCCCTCCGTGAGGTGACTCAGCGCGTGCAGTCCCTCCTTGAGGGCCTCCTCCTGGCCCGCGACGATCGCCTCCACAGAGCCCGCGAGGGGGTTGGTGTCGGTCGCCGTGATGAAGATCGCCGCGCAGCTGTCATTCGTCGACGGGACGCGGTCGAAGGGGCGCTGCCGGATGGCTGTCCAGAGTCCGGACTCACCGATGAGCGCGCGCACCTGCTCGGAGTTGAGGCCGCTCGCCTCTCCCCCTGTGTAGCTCGGGAAGCTCATGTGCTCGTCCGCCGCGGCGTCCCCGTTCTGCTCCGAGACGCTGAGCTCGATCACCATGGAGAGGAACTTACGCTTCTCGCCGCGGTGAATGGCGACCACCTCGCCCGCTCCGGGAGCTGTAAAGCGAATCCCGTCGCTCTTTCGGTCCTCGAAGAGCAGCTGTCCTCGCTTGACCGTGTCGCCCACCTCCACGTGCATTCGTGGCTTCATCGTCGGGTAATCGTGACCCAGCACCGCTACCCGGGTGACGGCGCCTCCATCGGAGATCTCGTTACTGGGCTTCCCGTTGATGGGCAACGAGAGTCCCTGTTTGATCACGTGCTCTGCCATCGCAGCCTCTCTTCACCTCTCCCTGACGATACTCCAGCCAGCTCTTCAAACTTGAGCGAGGCTCACGCCTCAGCGGCTAGGTTCGTCGGGAAACGCATCCGTTCGTGTGTGTCTCCAGGCGTGCATCGCTCTCTTCGCGCGCGCACAACGCTGACGGAGCCGAGCTATCACCCCCAGGCGGGCCAGTCAATGGAGTCGGGCCCTCTATTTGGCCCTGGCGCGCAACCCGCGTGACGCGGTGAGGCGCGCAAGCTCGCGCGCGAGCGAGGAGAGCGCGAGGTGGAAGGTCGAGTTCACCGGTCTGCGGCCCCGCATCCCCTCAACCGGAGCGTGTCCTTTCTGGCCGTTCGTGTAGAGTCTGGCGTCCACGAACCACGGAAGCCCCTTGTCGACGCCCCGTCCATCAAGCCCCGCGCCTCCAGCTCCCGACCGCTCCGAGCTCCGCGCGCGGCTGTTCGAGTTGGCGTGGCCCATGGTCGGCCTCAATCTCCTCCAGGTCCTCGCCCTCGCGGTCGACACCGCCATGTGTGGGCGGCTTGAGAACGCCGAGCACGCCCTGAGCGCCCTCGGCTTCGCGACCCAGGTCATCTTCCTGCTCATGGTCGCCATGATCGGCCTGACGACCGGCAACGTCGCCCTGGTCGCGCGGGCCTTCGGCGCCAAAGACCACGACCGCGTCAACCACCTCTTCCGCCAATCCACGCTCCTCATCATCTACCTGGCCATCGCCGTCGCCGTGCTCGGCAACCTCGCCGCCCCGGCCATCTTGAGGGCCCTTGGGGCGAGCGAGATCGTCCTTGAGCTCGGCCTCGACTACCTCAGGCCCCTGCTTACGTTCAGCGTGGTCTACTATCTGTCGATTCTGTACGGGGCGACCCTGCGCGGCGTCGGCAACACACGTCTGGCCTTCGAGTCGGCCATACTTCAGGCCGGCCTGAACATCCTGCTCAATTACGGGCTCATCCTTGGCAACCTGGGGATGCCCTCCATGGGCGTTGAGGGTGCGGCCTATGGCACGGTTATCAGCCAGGCGGTCGGCGTAGCGGTCCTCTTGTGGCGCATTCATGGAGGCGCCGTCCCCGGCGTCCGAATGCCCGTACCCTTTCAACGCGTGGACAAGGGTGTGGCGCGGGACATCTGGCGCATCGGCTGGCCGGCGGCCATGGACATGGTGATCCTCAACGCCGGGTTCGTCGCTGTGCTCGGCATGGTCAGCTGGCATGACGAGCTCGCGGTGGCCGCCCACGCAGTAGGGCTTCGGGTGCAGACCTTCGCCTTTGTTCCGGGCCTGGCTGTCGCCCGCGCGGCCGGCGCCATGATCGGCAACGCCCTTGGAGCCCAGGACCCTGGACAGGCCCGCGCTCTAGCGCGTCTCTCCATGCAGAGCTGCGGCGGTCTGATGACCGTCCTCGGGCTCCTCCTCCTCGTGCTGGCACGCCCGATCCTCACGGTCTTCGACATCCCGCCGAACACCCCGCTGGCCGACTACACGGTCGAGTGGATCACGATCCTCGGCGCTGGGATGCCCATCACAGGGATCTGGATCGCGCTGGCCGGGATGCTCCAGGGGGCAGGCCACACCATGTCCTCTCTTCGCATCAACGCCTTCTCGACCCTCGCGATTCAGATTCCCCTGTGCTGGGTCCTGGGAAGCCTGATGGGGATGGGCCCCTTTGGCGTCTGGCTCGCGTTCCCCATCGGATTCGTCTTCAAGGCCATCCTGGGCTTCATCGCCTACCGCGCAGGAGCCTGGGCCGAGACGAGCTCCCTGGAGGGCGCGCCGCCCATGCCCCAATAAGGGCCCTCACCCCGCCGCGGGGAACAGCGCCTCGGCGCGCGCCTTAAAGGCCTTAAGCAGCGCAGGGACGGTCTTCGCCACCACCGGGGTCGACAAGGACTTCGGCACAAAGGAGTGCAGCTGCACCTCGATGCTGTAGCGCGCCAGCGTGCCGCCGTCGGCGAGCCTCTCCAGACGCCAGCTCCCATCGCTGACCTTGAAGGGCCCCTCGATGAGGCTCCAGTCCATCGCGTTTGGGGCGCGCTCCACGATCTCGAGCGTGTAGCTGACCCTCTTTAGGAAGGTCGCCGTGAACCGCGCCTCCACCCGCTCTTCAGCCCGCGAGAGCACCTCAACGCTCTCCATGTCGGGCAAGAAGTCGGGATAGCGCTCGTAATCGGCGATCACCGAGAAGAAGTCCTCGGGGCTCACCGCTACCTGAATCTCTCGCTCTGCGCCGGCCAAGCCCGCCTCGTCTTCAGGAGCCTAAAGGGCCTCGATACCGCACCGCTCTCCGCAGGCCTCTGCGTCGTCCATGTCCTCCATGCAGCCCGCGTAGCAGGCCTCGGGGTCCATGGGCTCCTGCGGCGCCGCGCCGGCCTCACCCGCCTCGCAACGCTCCTGAAGCGCTCCGCAGAGCTCGTCCGAGATCTGATCGCCCTCACATCGCTGATCTACGCCGTCGCAGAAGGCCTGCCAGTCTTCCTCGCGCTCCCCAGCGCGTTCCGGAGCGCACTCCATCTCAAGCTGGCGGCACTCTTCGACGTCCGCGTCTGGGAGTCGGCAGTCCTCAAGCTCCGCCATGCAGGCGTCAAACGCGTCGGAGGTACTCAGCGCGGACTGGGTGGTGGAGAGACCATCTCCGCCGTCCTCGCAGGCGACGAGCGCGGCCATCGAGAGGGCCACTAGGAGTGTCAGAGTTGCGCGTGTCATGGTGTCGAGCTCCCGTGTTGTGTGTCGCCCGGCCAGCGTGATCGGCTCGCAGAACCCGCCGAA
>CALCNF010000159.1 GCA_937897815.1 uncultured Pseudomonadota bacterium
GACCTCTTGGTTGCCATTCACAGACGGTATGTTAGAGGCGCCGCGCGCCTGACAACACTCAGGCCCAGCGGGCGCGTTTGCCCGCCACAAGGAGCAACACGATGGCGAACATCGATATCGGATATAAGCGAATTCTCTGCCCAGTCGACTTCTCTGAGCCGAGCCGCAAAGCCTTCTATACGGCCGTTGGCTATGCCCGCGCCTTTGAAGCGGAGCTCATCATCCTTCACGTATCAGAGCGCCGCCTTGTCACCGGCGGCTATGATGAGGTGGAGGAGGAGGCTGAGTCCGTAGAGCGTCTCGAGGCCGGGCTGATCCGTCGCCTCGACGAGCTGCAGGCCGACGGCGCTCTGACCCCCGCGGATCGTGAGCGCACGGTCCTTGAGATCTCCGGGGGCAAGCCCTGGGCCGAGATCGTGCGAATGTCAGAAGACCGAGACGTGGACCTGATCATCATGGCCACGCGAGGCCTGACGACGCTGAAGAACATGGTGATCGGCAGCCAGGCTGAGCGCGTCGTTCGCCGCGCTCCCTGTCACGTCCTGTGCGTCAAGCCCGATGGCTTTGTATCGGCGTTGAGCTAGACGACGGGAAGCGCAGACGAACGAGCTCTCCCGCCTCTCCGCTTATCGCGGCCAGACGATCCCGGCGGCCGGACTTCAGCCGGCCGCCGTGCTCATTCCCCTGCGGATGGGACCGAGCGGCCTTGAGGTGCTGTTCACCCTGAGGCCGACCAGCCTGTCCTCCCACGGCGGCCAGGTCTCCTTTCCCGGCGGCCGCGTCGAGGATGGGGACGCGGACCGGTGGGACACGGCGCTCCGAGAGGTGGAGGAGGAGATCGGCGTCCCGAGCGCGGCGGTCGAGCGCCTCGGGGTCATCGACGACTACCGCACCATAACGCACTACCACGTCACCCCATGCGTCGGGATGATTGCGCGCGATACGCCGCTGAGCCCAAACCCGGAAGAGGTCGAGGAGATCTTCACGGTACCTCTCTCGACATTTCTGGACCCGACTCGCGTACGCACGATGCGCTCCACGCGAACCGGACACGCGGAGCGCATCTGGTTCTACCTGACCAGCCCCCACATGGTCTGGGGCGCTACAGCGGCTATGCTCACCAACCTTCTCAGGGTCATGTCGATCGACGGCGAGGCTCGCCCTCCTATTGGAGGGTAGCCTCCAGGCTGTACTCAGCGCTGCCACCGTCAAACCCGTTCACTCGCACGAGCACGACTCCGCCGACGGGCGGCGTATAAGTCGCCGACTCATTGGAGCCCTGTGTCGCCGCCACTTCAACGGGCAGCGACATGGAGTAGGTCGGGTCATAGAGACGAAGGTCCAGGTCGCCCACCACCGAGTCGAAGCTCAGGTCGACCGTGACGCTCTGACCAGGGGGCACGATCACCGAGAACCAGTCGAGCTCGAAGGGGCACAACGCCAGGTCGTCCATGACCTCGCCGGGCGTGAGCGCGGGGGCGTAGGGCGCCTCGGGCATCAGCACGTCGTTGGGCTCATGGGCGTCCGGCAGGCAGAGCTTCGCGACCGCCATGGTGGTCGAGGCCGTGTTGTTGCCCTCATTGGACTCCTCGATCCCATCGCCGCTGTCGGCCTCGATGAGCAGGTAGTACTGACCAGGGGACGTGCTGAACGGCACAGACACCTTGTGGTTCACGGGAAGCGTCCCCTTGCCTTCAACGCCCTCAAGCTCGAGCCACGCTACGTCGACGTCGGCAGCGTCGAGCCAGGGATCCAGGGAGAGCCACATGGTCGCCTCAAAGTTGGCGCTGTCATCCACGCAGGTGTTGTGGACCTCAAAGTCTACGAGGTTGTCCTCGCCCTGGTACACCTCAGGGAAGAAGAGGCTGGGCTCTCCAACTGTGAGATCCACTCCGGGCACCCCGTCCATGAAGAGGGTGTAATCGAAGCTCAGCAGGTCCATGGGATCGCCCTTCGCGGACACCATCAGGTAGACGGTCTGGTCGCTGGAAGCGAAGTAGTTCAGATCACCATTTCCGCTCTTCGTGGCGATCGGGTTGCTGTTCAGATCCGGGTACAGCGCCATCTGCAACTGGCTCTCTGCGTGGTCCATGGTGGACGTGAGCGTCTCGTTGGCGGACAGCTCGATGCGATAGACATCCACGTCACCCTTGCACAAGGTCGCGCCCTGGAGTCCACAGCCAATCAGGTTGGCCTGATTGAAGCCGTTGTTCGGCTCAAAAACGTCACTCTCACAGGCGTTGGCTGGGGAGCCGGCCGTCTGGGAGAAGGCCACATTGTAGTTGTAGGGTGCTCCATCCTCGCCCTGCTGAACGTTCGTGATGCGCACGTAGTACACGCCCTCTTCCCACACCCAAGGCAGGGTCACCTTGGAGATGTTCTCGGACGAGTTCTTGAGCAAGAGGGTCTCCCCCTGTGGCTCATAGAGCTCAACGGAGAGCAGCCCCTTCGCGGGATCGTGGTTGTAGGACACGGTCGCGCTGAAGGTCTTGCCCGCCTCCACGCCGATGGCGTACCAGTCATCGAGCTTCGGGCAAACCGTCATGCTCTGAAGGGACAGCGATCCGGCCTCCATGTCCAGCGGTGTCGCGATGGAGGCTACGTTGTTGGGCTCGTAATCATCGTCCGCGCACGTGAGCTGGGCGTCCAGGTAGATGGCCGCGCTGACCCCTACGTTGTTGTCCTCGTTGGCTTCCTCGACCGCCTCACCCGTGTCGATTCGCACGAGGAGGTGCCAGAGGCCACCCGCCAACGAGTCGGGCAACAGGACCTCAAGCTCACGCTCGGTCTGACTCTTCGGCGTCGCGAAGTCTGCCTCGAGAGTACCGACCACCACATCTTCATCGTCCAGATTCGCGTCCGTAGAGGCGAGCAGCTCAAGAGCGTAGCTGCCGGCCGCCTGGCTACCCAGGTTCACGTCCTTCCAGGTGACGTTCATCAATCCGCCCGGATACAGCGTGTTCGGAAGCGCCTCGATGTCCGTAACCATCAGGTCGACGCCCTCGACAGGCGGAGCCACATCGACGTCCAGCTGGTAGCTCGCTCTGTAGGCGGCTTGCTTCGGGTGCACCCGAATGTCGTAGACGCCCGTCTCCTGCACGGCGAACGCGTGAACCACATCCACGGCGCCAATCGACGTGCTCTGGCTCACCACCACGTTGGAGGCGTTACGAAGCTGGAGGTCCAGATCGCTCTGAACGGGCTCAAGGCTCAAGATCGGCGTCGACGTCACGGTCGCCGTCAGCGTGTGTCCGACGGGAACCTCGACGTGGAACCAGTCTTCGTCGCCACAACTTCCCAGCCCCTCGTACGTCCCTTGCTCGACCGCGATGGAGAGGTTGGCCGTGTCATTGGGCTCATGCTCATCCTC
>CALCNF010000160.1 GCA_937897815.1 uncultured Pseudomonadota bacterium
AGGGTTGAGCCGGTACGGACTCGTCGATGGCGCCGTCGCAGTCGTTGTCCAGAGCGTCGCAGATCTCGGCCTTGGCTCCCTCGCCCTGGCACTCGCTCAACGTTCCCGAGGCGCACGAGCGAACCCCCTGGCAGGTGCCGAGCTCGCCCTCCAGGTCACACGGAGTCGTCGCCTCGGAGGCGACGGCCCAGGCATTGCATTCACACATGCCGCTGTCCGGCGTGCACTGTCGGGCGACCTCGCCGTTCTCTTGCGGAATGTCCGTGCAAGAGTATCCCTCGGGGCACTGGCCCGTGGAGCAGTCACCGCCGCAGAAGGTCCCTTCATCGCCGACCTGAACGCACAGGTCGTTCGAGTCAAACAGGCCCAGGCTGCTCTCGGCGCAATCCGCGGATGTGTGGCAGGGCCGGCACAGGTTCAGGTAATCGGGGACACAGATGTAGGTGACGTCGCCGCCTCCGTTCACGGAGTTGCAGGACCAACCTGCTGGGCAGTCGTCTTCACAGGTCTTGGTGCAGATGGAGCCGTCTGGGCCTGGGATGCAGTAGCCGCTAAAGCAGTCTTCGTTGCCCGAGCAGGGGTAGCCGAGCGCACCTGGCTCCAGGGTGTCGGACTCCACGTCCAGGGTGACGCTGCCCGTGTCCGGGGTGACGAGCCCCACATCGCCGAACCCGTTGCTGACGCCGTCCGTCGGGGCCGCGACATCGCCGCCAAAGGCGCCGGAGAGTCCTGCATCGCCCGAGCTGCACGCCATCAGCACACAGGCCGCCATCGCAAACAATCGTAAGTGGTTTGACGTACTCATCGCGTTCCTCGTCTCACTGACGGCCCCCTCGCGCGCATCTTAACATGTGCACGCACGAGCGCGAGGATGCAAGGCTCGGGTCACGTTCCCACGGAACGCGCTCAGCTCGTCTCCTCAAGAAATCGGTCCTCAAGGGAAGACCCGACCTGGAGCTCCTGAAACGCTGAGCGAGTCTCGCAGAGGACCCCGACCACATCGTGACTGGCGTCCAGGGCCTCTGTACGGGCGGCGTCAAAATCGATGCGCAGGCGGTCCGTGTCCTGGTTGAAGGAGACGCCCGTCACAAAGTGGAGGGCGCGAAGGGCGCTCTCCAGTGTCTCTGTTGGAGCGCCGACCAGGCGAACGTCAATGGAGGCTGCCTCGCCGACCACATCGGACATGGAGTCGTGACGAACGACCTTACCGCAGTCGAGGATCGCGACCGAGTCGCAGAGGTCCTCGACCTCGGCCAGGTTGTGGCTCGATACGACGATAGAGCCTTCGCCACGGAGCCCACGAAGGAGGGCACGGATCTCACGCGCCGCGTGAGGATCGAGGCCCGCCGTCGGTTCGTCGAGGAGCACGAGGGGAGGGCGGCCGATGAACGCCTGGGCGATGGCGACTCGCTTGAACATCCCGTGCGATAGGGTCTTTGGCTTCTTGGTGAAGGCGTCCTCAAGACCGACCAGGCCCAGGACTCTGCGCGCCTCACCGCCGGCTGTCTTCTTGTCCAGGCCACCCAGCCGTCCGTAATGGGTCAGGGTGGCGCCAACGGGAAGGTGCTCAGGGAGCATCCCGTCCTGGGGCAAGACGCCGACCGTGCCTGCCACAGGCGGAGTCGAGGTCGAGACCGTCGCGCTGCCGACGCGCACGAGGCCCTCGTCCGCCGCCAGGAACCCGCAGACGATGCCGTAGAGCGTGGTTTTACCTGCCCCATTGGGCCCGACGAGGCCGTGGATTCCACGCTTGGGCACGCTCCAGCTGACGTCGTTGAGAGCGCGCAGCGAACCGAAGCTCCGGCTGACACCTTCCACCTCGAGAATGTGCAGCATTAGACGTTCCTCCGCCGGAGGACCAGGTAGCCCGATCCAAAGTACAGCGCAGAGAGCGCAACGAGGTGCACGAGCAGGATGCCGAGGTCACCTGGGCTGTCCGAGAGGAGGAAGTACTTCGCGTGGGTCGGCATCAGGTAGCTGATGTTCGTGGCCCAGTCCTCGATCAGCCCTCCGATAAAGGAGGCGATCACAACGGAGAACCAGAAGCCCAGACTGCAGGCCAGCGACCAGAGCGGCCGACCGGTGAGGACGCTCGTCGCCGCGGTGAGCGCGACGAACGGGACGCTATACACGACAAGACACAGCCACATTCGGAGAAGATACACGGCGCCAGCGGCGCCGCCGAGGGCGCCTTTGCTCGCGAGGGTCGCCGCCAGGACACCCAGGCCTACGGCTTCGCACAGCGCGATGAACCCGATGGCCCCAACGGCGTTGCCGGCGAAGAGCGTGGCTCGGTCGCTCCGGATCAACAGGAATCGGGAGTGGCGATTCGAGATGTCGGAGGCCATCTGGTCGAACGTCCCGAAGATGCACAGCCACGGCAGGGCGAAGATCGCTACGGAGAAGAGGGCCAGGAGGAGCGGGGGATGGCTCGTCATCACGGCCTCGACCGTCTCGCGCTCCATCTCGGCCCCCGAAGCGAGGAGGTCGTAGACAAAGGTCATGTCCTCAATGCCGACGCTGTCGCCCATGGCGCTGAGGTTGTCGGCGAGCATGACCATCCACAGGGCTGTCAACGCGTGAAAGAGCCCAAAGAAGACCAGGAAGAGCACTCCATGACGACTGGAGAAGATCCGTCGGATCCAGAAGGTCGCCAGTGTCGGTATCTGCTCAGTTCGCATGGACGTGCATCCTACGCGCGGTCGAATATTCTGGCAGGAAAAGGCTGGGGCGCGCCTCCATCTGGGCGCGCCCCGTGGTTCTCAGCTGGGTGCTGCATTCGCAGAGGCTACTCGCACTCCGCGGCCTTCATCGCGGAGAAGGGGTGCTCGTCGCCCTCGTCCTCGG
>CALCNF010000161.1 GCA_937897815.1 uncultured Pseudomonadota bacterium
GGCGCAAGCGCCCTCGCCGCACTCGATGGCTCCAAGGGACTCGTCGGTCTCTCCATCACAGTCGTTGTCGATTCCGTCGCAGCTCTCGGGCGTCGCGCCCAGGAAGTCGTCGCAGATCGCCCCCGCTCCATCCACACAGCTCGCCGTCTGGTGCTCGCATGCGCCGAGGCCGCAGGTCATGGGCGCCAGGCTCTCGTCGATCAGGCCGTCACAGTCTTGATCGAGACCGTCACAGGACTCGAGGGCGGGCTCCTGAGCATCGCAGGCCGTGAGACCGGCCTCCGAGCACACGCGATCTCCCGAGCAGATGCCGGCGTCGTTTCCGATCGTGCACGCCGTCTGAAGGTTCAGGTCCAGCGCGGCCGAGGAGCAGTCGCACTCGAAATCCGTGTGGACACAGACCTGGACGAGGTCGCCAAGCTGGTCGGCCAGCTCGGCACAACCGTAGCCGCTCGGGCACTGCTCGTGGTCCTCACAGGTCGTGGCACAGAAGTGACCGTGCGTGCTCTCCAGGCTCAACCCCGGATGCTCCGTGTAGGGGACACAGACCGACTCCACGTCCGAGAAGGAGGTGCACTCGGAGCTCTGAGCGCAGGGCTGACAGAGCTTCTCGTGGTCGGAAGCGCAGATCCACGTGGGATCGGTGGCGCCAGGGCTCTCAAGCACGCAGGAGAATCCGCTGGGACAGTCGTTGAGGCACGTCATGGAGCAGACGCCCTCGCCTTGATCGACGACGCACACGCCTGAGTAGCAGTCCTCGTCGGCGGCGCAGGGCTCTCCCCAGCAGCCTTCGCCGGGCTGGCAACCCGGGTCCGTCAGCTCGGCTGAGGGATCGTCGCCCTCGCCGTCTTGCCCCCCCTGACTCTGATCCTCGCTGGGCCGGTCGTAGAAGCCTGGACCCTCGTTGGGGCCGGAAGCGTAGCCGTGGTCTTCAGCCTGGTCCGCGGATCCCGATGGGTTCGTGTTGTTCTGTGCGGTCGTGGCCGCAGAGGAGGGCGACGCGGGCGAGCTCTCGAACTCGATCCCGGTCACTGAGCCCGAGCAGCCGCCGCTGGAGAGCGCCACGCCCACAACGAGGGCCACCACGCTGGCGGGGAGGATCAGCGCCACGATGACGTCGATGAGGTCGGAGTATTTGTTCTCAGGCGATACGGTCATGATGGGAGTCCTCCTTGGAACTTTCTGTGCGAGTGGTCAGGGCGATCAGGGCCAACAGGATGAGGAGCGCGGTCTCGTTCGGTTCCTGGTCGCGCCCTCCAGCGCAGCCAGACACCTCTTCTTCGCCGGCGTAGCCCGGCGCCTCGGGCGTGTCCCCCCAGCCCTGGTCACCCTTCTGGACGTTTGGGTCGGGCCAGAACGGCTGCCCATTCGGGTCCTCTTCGGGCGCCTCTTCAGGTGTTTGGCCCGGGCTGTCGTCGGGGTTGGAGCGACCGTCATCGGGCTCGGGCGCGGGAGTTCCGGCGGCACAGATTCCAAAGTCGGTCACGGGCCAACAGCCCTGGTCGAAGGGGCAGGGCGAGGAGTCGCTTGGGTCACAGAGACCTCGGCAGACCGCGTCGTAGCAAAGGGACGTCACGCAGTCGGAGTCGTCGGCGCAGGGGTCTCCGGCGTGAGTGGAGCCGTGGGGGAGACACAGGCCGTCGCCGGACTGCTCCGAGGTCCGACGACAACCCATGCCCGTCGCGCAGACGCTCGGGTCATCGAGCAGGTGGCAGTCTCGGGTGCAGAAGTTGAACTGGCAGCGCTCCCCCTCACACTGGGAGTCCGAGGAGCACGGCTCGCCGTCGGCGAGAGCGGTGACCGGCTCGCTCTCCTCAGGCTCAATCTCCTCGACGAGGTTCTCCTCGGAGTCAGGCAGGCAGAGAGCGACACCGGCGCCGATGGGGGAGCAGGACCAGCCGAGGGGGCATTCGGCGTCCTCGAGGCAGGGTTTCGTGCACAGGAACTCGCCGGCCTGCCCGGCGCAGATGCCAGTGGCGCAGTCTTCATTGCCCTGGCAGGGCTGTCCGATCTCGGGAGCCTCCTGCTGCTGGGGGACCTGCTCCTCTTCCGGGCTCTCTTCCGGGCTCTCTTCCTCCGGCTCATCGAAGTAGCCGTTCGGTAGACAGGCGCCAAAGGGAAGCCCCTGAAGCCCGTGGCAGTCGAAGCCGGCTGGGCAGGGGTAGTCATCCCAGCAGGGCTGTCGGCAAAAGGCCCCGAACCCGTCGTTTACGCAGAGGCTGGAGGTGCACTGGGAGTGGTCCTCACATGCCTGTCCATCGTTGGAGCTCCCGAACGCCAGAGAGCCGCTACAGGTACCTCCATCGCAGGACGACTGACCGAGGTAGTACTCTCCCTGCCCGCCGCTGGCGACGACCATGGGGCAGTCGCTGTTGCTCGCGCAGCCGAAGTTCCCGGAGGGCGCCAGGAAGCAGGTGCCTAGGAGCTCATTCGACTCGGGAGTTCGCTGTGCGAGCGAGCCGCTGATGGCGGGCGCCATGGTCGGCACGTTCGCCAGGGTGTTGCCCTCCAGAACGTGACCGAGGCCGAACATGTGCCCGATCTCGTGCACGGCGACGCTCATCACATCCGTCGAGCCGAAGCCGCCGTTGAGGCTCCAGTTGATGTTGGCGCCGTTGAAGGCGATGTCGGCCTCAATGATCTCACCGGAGCCGTAAAAGACCGGGGAGGTCACGCCCAGGACCGTCTGTCCGTAGGGCCACTGACCGCCGCTCCAGGTCAGCTCATTGAGCCCGTTGACGGGCCCGCCCAGGGCGGTGAGGTTCGTGGACGCGCCCTGGCCGGTCTCGAGGAACGAGAGTGAGGAGCAAGCCGCGCCGGTCCAGGCCTTGAAGGAGTCCCGCAGGGTCTGGAGGCATGCGGCCTGAGGCAATCCAGGAGCGCAGTTGGGGTGGAGAGAAAAGGAGATGGGAGCGGCCTTCCAGTGGAGGGCGCTACCGGAGGTGTTTTCGCTGAGCTGGATCGAGTAGCCGAGCGCCTGAGTCGCAGTGAGACTCAAGGCTCCTGTGAGGAGCATGAGGGCGGCCAGGGCATAAACCCTTGGGGCGCGCTCGGGACCGGTCTTCGTCTTGCTGGGGGGCATCAGCAGCTTTACCTTCGTCGCTTAGCCCGTCGACGGCGCACGTTGAGGATTACTCCAAGATGCGTGCCAATGAAGTGCTCTGGCGGCTCGAAAGAGAAAAAGCTGAATCGTTCAGGGCGTATAGCTCGTTTGGGCTACTCGAGCCCTCACGCGCGCGAGCGCCCGGCCGCAACCACTCTTTAGGGCTCGAAGGTAGGTGGGGTCAGTGGGGTCAAGGGTCCGAGGGATCTTGTCCCCAGCCCTGGCTCTGCTCTGGACCACGACCGTGGTAAGCTCATCCTATGGTCGAAGAGCGCGTCCTCAGTGAAGAGCTCGCCGCCACCATGGACGCGAGCGCTGAGCTCCTCCCGTGGCTACCGGAGCTGTTCATCGGTCAGGAGGACCTTGGCGTACGCGCGAAGGACGCGCTGGCGCTCCTCTCGGTTGTCGATCTGCCAGCCGGGGGAAGCGTCCTGGATCTGGGATGTGGAAAGGGCGCAGCGCTGATCGCCGTGGTGGAGCGGTATGGCTGCTCAGGCGTCGGCCTCGATGGGGTTCAACCCTTCATCGAGCACGCCAGCGAGCGCTCGACCAGCCTGGGTCTGGATGGGCGGGTAAGGTTCCTCTGCGAAGACGTGCGCGCGGCGCCGGGTCTCAGAGGGAGTCATGAGCTCGTGATGCTCCTGGCGCTCGGTCCCATCTTCGGAGATACCCGGGAGACGATGGGCGAGCTGCGGAGCTGGGTCCGTCCTGGAGGCTATGTGCTCCTCGACGAGGCCTATCTGCCCAATGACCTCGCGGCCGATGACCCTCACTGGGAGTTCGGTTTGAGCCTGGATGAGCTGGTCGAAGAGCTCACCCATCACGGCGATGAGCTGGTCGCCGAGCTGGTCTACGACACGCCTGAGTACCGACATTGGTGCGGTGAGGTGAGCGCTGAACTGCAGGAGCGGGCCCGCGAAATGGGCCGTGACGAGCCTGAGGTCGCCGAGGCCCTGGAGCGCTTCGCGCAGCGTCAGAGAGACGAGACCGAAGCGGATGAGGGGGCGTTCGTGGGCTCCCTCTTTCTCTTACGCCGGTCGGACTCGTGACGCGTCCCCTGCCTGCCGCTTCGATCCTTTGGGCCCGGGCAAAACAGGTCAAAGCCCGTGTGCCGGGATACAACACATCAGCAAGTTCTTGCGTTCCGGTGGGTTACCGAGATAGGACCTGGCGCCAAGAGGGGTAATATAATGCGGATGAATACGACTGCGGCGCTGCCCGCAGCCATGTTGTGTCTCGTGCTCGCGAGCGGATGCACCGAGGACGTGGAGCCGGCCTGGACCGGAGCTCCCCAGTTCGAGGTGAAATACGACCAGGCGATCGGCAAGCTGATCGCCGCCGTCTATCCGGGCGTGGGTTCAGGTCAGTCGTTCCACGTCCGACTCCGCAACGGGACCGTGGGCGGTCTGGATTGCGCGACCATGTACGCGCAGATCCCGCGGATCGACGCCATGGCATATGACGGCACATTCTTTGTTGGACCCGACGTCGCCGCGTCCGCATTTCAGAGCCCCTATGACATCTCGTGGGTCGAGTCGACGCCGCCGACCGCGGATATGATCGCGGCCGCGGCCCAGCAGGCCTACACCATTGACCTGTGTCTTATGGACGGTCCTGTGGTCCTTCGTCAGGCCGAGATGGACATCGCTCGAGCTCTCGACGAGGCGGGCACCGGAAAGTTCGACGGATACGACACCGACGAGCGAATCGAGAGCGTCGTGGCCTACGCTCAGGCCTGTGTCGCGCAGATGGGAGAGATCCCCTTCTTCCCGGTGGTGGCCGAGGGCGACTACCAGACCTACAGCTGCCTCGATTCAGTGCCGATCCCGACGACTGTCACCGACGCGGCTGGCAACGTGACTTACCCGAGCGAGAAGGTCGATAAGTGCGATAATCCCCAGTACATCTACAGCCTGTGCGAGGCCAACGCCGTCACCGGCCAGACCAACGGACCGCGCGTGGCGCGGCGCACGAACGAGCAGGGCACCGACTGGGTGCTTCTGTGCCGCAAAGCCAAGACTGGCGCCGATGAGGAGGGCCTCTACGAGGACATCGCGATGATCGGTCACAATCCGTACACGGGGAAGACCTGCTATTTCCAGAATGCCCTGTACACGCGAACCGACGGGCTCCACGTCCCCCACCCCGCCGATGACGTCAATTCCTCGGTCTCACCCCAGCAGTCGCCGTCCCTGTGGTCGGGCATCCAGGGTGGCCTGGGAACCAACATTCAGTGCACCTCTTGCCACGACACGGATGCCTACATCCACACGCCGTGGATCGATGGTGCGCTCGATGAGCGGGGCGAGCCGGTCATCCCCAAGATGGGCATTCATGACGGCTACGTTCTTGGAAACAACGAGGCGCCTTACAGCCTCGTGAACTCGGACGGGCAGGGATGGACCTACCATCGCATGCTCGTGAGCGAAGAGGCGCACGCCTGCACGAAGTGCCACCGCATTGGTGAGGGACGGTTTGGACGTCAGTGGATCGACCGCATGGTCGGCGAGAACACCTACTGGCGAAACATCACCACCGAGGCCTTCCTGAAGTTTGAGCACGTCTTTTGGATGCCGCCGGACGTCGAGGGGCTCGACTGGGGTGCGCCCTGGGAAGAGTCGGAGTACGGGCGCGCCGTCACGTTCATCCGCAACTGTGTCCAGAACCCCACCCAGCCTCAGTGCGAGTGGGCCGAGCTCCCCACCGAGCAGGTCACGGATATTGGAGAGCTCCCAGAGGTCTCCCTCGAGGGCACGGAGCTGGCTATGGAGGCCCTGAAGGTCATGGGCGCGAACGTGGTCGACGCTGAGGACCCCCGATGCGTCAACGACGACGGCTCCTGCCGGACCCAGCGCTGCGCCGAGTGCCATTCGGTCTCCAAGAATGGACTGAAGCATTGGCTAAAGATGCACAAGGACGCGAAGGCGAACTGCAAGATCGCTGATGATCCCGGCACCATGACCCAGGAGGAGGCGCTCGCCGCCGTGAACTGTCTCCGGGTCGAGCCCCAGGACACGGATACCGTGTTCGCCGCCGACAAGGTCGGGCCTCTGGTCACGGGCGCTCGTTACGGTCACTTCCGCAAGCTCTTCCAGCGGGCCTATGGCGACGCGTTCTGGCTGCCCCAGTATGTGGCCTTCAAGTCGCGCGTCTCCATGCCCAAGGGCACCTACGCCGCCTTCTCCCAGATGGAGTACGCGGTGCTGCAGAAGTGGTTCGATTCCGATCTGGCGAACATGGACGACGTCCTGGTCGACCCGCCCGCGCCCACGACCTGCGTGAACTCCCTGGACAAGGCCTTTATGGACGCCCACATCGACACCATGAAGTACGAGGGCTGGGAGGCCGCCAATAAGGAAGCCGGTATCTTCATGTTTGGCTGTCCGAACGACTCCGACGACCCCAAGGAGTGCCTCCAGAACGGCTATCCGGATCGGGTCGCGGAGTGGGGCAATGGCCTCGGCTCCCTCAAGGAGATCCTCAAGCTCGGGTTCAAGACCAGCTTCTGGACCCGAAGCTCGGCGGACGGCCGGTTCATCGGCAACGGAGGAGGGCCCAACGGTGGCGCCACGGTGACCGACATGGTTCGGAACTTCGATATCGGCATCAAGGCGTCTTACGACCCCGGCTTCTTCCCGGACAACACGGGCTTCATCTACCAGGGAGGCGGTCCGAAGATCTGCGCTCAGAGCATCCTGGAGACCGACACGCTCGTGGACTTCACGGAGCCTGAGTGCATGAAGGGGAACAACATCAACCTCTACCAGCACGTCGCGCGTGGTCTCAACGGCGGTGATTACTTCATCATCAACAGCCAGTTCACAAGCGACTCAGGCAAGAGCAACACGAAGGACCCTGTCGCCAACTTCAACGCCTACTCGTCGATGAAGTTCACGCCGATGATCTTCAATGGGCAGACCTACGAGCAGCTCAAGCAGGTGGTCGTCGACTCTCCCTTCGAGGGTGACTCGGTGCTCTCGCCGTCTGGACAGCTCGTGATCAGCCGCATCGCCGGGGGCGAGGACGGCGGCTCGCTCGGCTACTCGATCCGCAAGGTGGCCACCGAGAAGTTTGGCGACTCCTACATCATCAACGTGGACCAACAGGTGGCGACCTTCTGCTTCTCTGGTGCCAAGGGGAACATCTCCTACGATGAGCGCTTCTTCGTGACGCATCATCACGAGGAGAACAGCTCGGATATCATCCTCGTCGACATGATGGACGGGCAGCAGTACCAGATCACCAACATGCCGGCCGGCTCGCGCGCGCTCTTCCCGCACTTCCGCTCCGACGGTTGGTTCTACTTCCTGGTTCGCTCCGGTGAGGATGAGTACATCCTCGCCAGCGACTACGCCCTGCAGCTCGAGAAGGACTAGGCCGCCTTGGTCCGCTCCGCTTCACGCGCTCTCTGGATCGGCTCCCTCGTGGGGATGCTGAGCCTGGGGGCGTGCGCTGAGGAGCAGGCCGCGCCCGCAACCGTGGCGGTAGCACAGGCGTTCCCGGGTGACGGTCTGGGCAAGACCGACGTGTTCGGGAGGGCCCTGGTCGGCGTCGCGGCGGAGTATGAGGCGGATCTGTCCCTGAGCGCGCAGGAGCAGCGGCTCAAGACCGACATGGGGTTTCGACGGCAGGTGGCCTGGGAGATCGTCGCCCGCGTCATCGATCCGGTCCCGCTCCTCGGTCTCGCGGACGCGGCTGAGTCCAACGAGGAGATCACCCTGCCCGAGGGCGAGGTCCCGACGGTTCCGCGCTACCAGACCTGGTACGGGGTCGATGACTTCAAGCGGATGTTTC
The DNA here is from genome assembly GCA_937897815.1 of uncultured Pseudomonadota bacterium. Classification (GTDB taxonomy): domain Bacteria; phylum Myxococcota_A; class UBA9042; order PHBI01; family CALCNF01; genus CALCNF01. The sequence goes on from CALCNF010000161.1 coordinate 7,898, forward strand.
GCGAGCTGTTCTCGGGTCTGGGCCCGGCCGGGCGCTCCGCGCGTCAGCCCTTCGCCGAGAGCGACCTGGACGCGATCTTCGCCTGGAACGCCGAGACCCTCGACCGCTCAGAGCGGTGGCCTCTTGAGCGATTCATGCGCTACGTGAAGCAGCTCGGAGTGTGTCCCCCAGAGATGACCGAGGAGAGCTGCGCGCTCACCATGCAGAGCCAGTTCAGCGGCGCCACGGGTGGCAACACCCGCATCGCCTACAGCCCCTCGACGATTCGGCACCTCCTTGAGAACTACGAGCCGATGCTGGGCTGTCTCGACTCTCTACAGACGACGGGGCTTGAGGTCGCGCCGACCGAGCCGGACCAGAACTTCAGCGCCTGCTTCTCCCAGGAGATGCCCACGGACGCCGTGCTGATCAAGGCCCACTGGGTGCGCTCTGATTTTGGGCGACTGATGCCGGCCTTCGACACGGACGCCGGCTCCCTGGTCGACGTGATCGGCCCGGGTCGCATCGGAGACTGGGCCAACGGAAACCGTCAGGTCGACCCCAGCCCTGATGACATCGTCACCATCAAGATGAAGAACGGGGACACCTACCGGTTGGCCGGGCTTCACATCATGACCAAGGAGCTTCGGCATTGGGTCTGGGTGAGTCTGTGGTGGTCGGACAGCCCGCGCTCGGACTTCGGGGCGGATCGACCGGCCTCGATTCAGGCCCTCGATCCCGTGTGGTCGAATTACAAGATGGGCGTCGTGGTGGACTACCTGGAGGGGGATGCAGACCCGGCGGCCCATTACCCGGATCACCCGAGCCTCGCGGCCTCGCTCAACGCCTCCTTGAGCCAGGAGACCTGGCTGTCGAACCCCTATATCGAGCACGGGCGAGGGAACGCCAAGACCAACTGCGTCGGCTGCCATCAGCATGGAGGCAGCATCGTCGGTCAGGATCTGAACGGAGATGGGGAGCTCGATCCCTTCGACCTGGAGCTGGTGATCGACTCGCCCGAGCTCTTCCCTTCGAACGGTCGCACGAAGATTCGCTCCATGTTCCCGGCGGACTACCTGTGGTCGACGAGCCGGGTGGACAGCGTCAGCCAGGTGATCCGAAGCCAGGTGGAGAACTTCGATTACGCGGATACAGGAGACGCTCCCGCCCGGGCCACCGCGCTCCTGGAGCTGCCGACGGATGTCGCCAGCGGCGAGGTGAGCTTCCAGGAGCGATGCACGCCCTGCCACGGCAGCGAAGGCAACGGTACGAGCGCAGGCCCCTCCCTGTTCGAGCGGGTCCCCAACCTGGAGGATCAGGCGGTCGCTGAGACCCTGCTCCTCGGTAAGTCTCCCATGCCCTCATGGTCTCACCTTGAGGACGCTGAGCTGGCGAACCTGACCGCCTATGTCCGAGACGAGTTCGGCCTCTAAAGCCCCGCTGGACCCCCTGAGGAGCCACGATGAGCACCCTGGAACTGCGCGCTGAGACGCGCTCTCTTCTCCTGAAGCTGGGCGTCTCGCCCGAGCGCTTTGACGGGCAGGGCGAGCTGCCCGTTCGTTCCCCTATCGATGGCGGTGTCATCGGCCAGGTCGCGGTGGACCCTCTCGACGCCGTCGGCGACACGATCGGCCTCGCGCGGAAGGCCTTTGAGGCTTGGCGCATGGTGCCCGCGCCCCGACGCGGTGAGCTGATCCGTCTCCTCGGTGAGGAGCTTCGAACCCACAAGGAGGCCCTGGGTCACCTGGTGACCCTCGAGGCCGGGAAGGTCACGAGCGAGGGCCTCGGTGAGGTGCAGGAGATGATCGACATCTGCGACTTCGCCGTCGGTCTCTCCAGGCAGCTCTATGGCCTCACTATCGCCTCGGAGCGTCCCGGGCATCGCATGATGGAGACCTGGCATCCGGTGGGGCCCTGCGCGGTGATCACCGCCTTTAACTTCCCCGTGGCCGTCTGGGCCTGGAACGCCGCTCTAGCCATCGTGTGCGGGAACCCCGTCATCTGGAAGCCGTCCGAGAAGACGCCACTCACCGCGCTCGCCTGCCAGGCCATCTTCGACCGCGCCGCAGCCAGGTTCGGGGACGCACCCGAGGGGCTCCAGCAGCTGCTCATTGGTCAGGCGGCGCATGGAGAGGCGCTCGTGGCGTCGAGGTCCGTGCCCATCGTCAGCGCGACCGGGTCGACGCGTATGGGACGCGCCGTGGCCCCCGTGGTCGCCCAGCGCTTCGGCAAGGCGATCCTCGAGCTCGGCGGGAACAACGCCATGATCGTCGCTCCCTCGGCGGACCTGGAGCTGGCCGTTCGGGCCATCGCCTTCTCTGCGGTGGGCACGGCGGGACAGCGCTGCACGACCCTTCGGCGTCTCTTTGTTCATGAGGACATCGCCGAGGCGCTCCTCGACCGCCTCGAGCGCGCCTATGGCTCCCTGTCCATCGGGGATCCCCGGGAGGAAGGCACGCTCGTGGGGCCGCTCATCGATCGGACGAGCTATGAGGCCTTCTGTGATGCCCTGCGCCGAGCCGCGGAGGCGGGCGGTCAGGTGTTCGGGGGCGGACGCGCGCTCGCAGACGAGCGCCCAGACGCCTACTACGCGCGCCCCGCGCTGGTCCGAATGCCCCGCCAGAGCTCCGTGGTTCGAGAGGAGACCTTCGCGCCGATCCTGTATGCCATGACCTACACGGACCTGGACGAGGCCATCGCCCTTCAGAACGGCGTGAGCCAAGGGCTCTCTTCGTGCATCTTCACCCAGGACCTCAGAGAGGCCGAGCGCTTCCTGTCCTCGGCTGGAAGTGACTGCGGGATCGCCAACGTGAACATCGGGCCGAGCGGCGCCGAGATCGGCGGCGCGTTTGGCGGCGAGAAGGAGACGGGCGGTGGGCGTGAGTCGGGCTCGGATGCCTGGAAGGGCTACATGCGCCGCGCGACC
>CALCNF010000162.1 GCA_937897815.1 uncultured Pseudomonadota bacterium
GAGAGTTCACCGGCAAGCGGAGCAGGGCCACCGGGCCAACGCTTGGCGTGTGATCCTCGATCACGTCGGACCTCTGAAGCGCCGCACGGTCCTCAACGCCATGGAGGAGGCCCTTGACGCCTGGCTGATCTACCGCGACGCCGTGGCCGAGGCCTGTGGCCTCACGCGTCCAGTGATGAGCGCGCGGGTCGCGAGCGCGTAGATGAGCGCCGCCGAGTTCCACCTCTTCATCATCTGGGAGAACGCCGGTCACGAGCTGGAGGCGATCCTGGAGATTCTCGACGAGGACCTCGACCTGCTCAGGGTCACCCAGGTGACCTGGAGCGAGGCGCGGTTCTCCGAGAACCTGACGCGATTCTATGGAGAGAACCTCCCCCGTGGCTCCTTCAAGGAGCGTGAGTGCGGAAGAGGGCCCTTCCACGTCGCGCTGGTGCGGGACCCATCGCCCGAGTACGGGGAGCGCGAGGCGACCTCCGGTCTATGCCGGGTGAACACGCGTTGCTTCGACGCTAAAGCGCGCTGTCGCTCCCTGACAGGCGGGGGCTTTCTGATCCACGGCACCAACAACCCCGTGGAGGCCAACCATGACTGCGCGATGCTCTTCGGAGTGTCCATCGCTGAGCATCTAGGTCCCGACCCAGCGCCCTGGGACGGCGTCATCAACACCATCGCTCGTGACGTGTCCGGGAGCGACGGCTGGGCGAACCTCGAGGACCTGTTTCGCGTGCTGAACGCCGCGGCCCGCTACGTGGTGCTCCGGAACTTCGAGGGCCTGCCCCATCAAGCCGGTCCTCCGGGACACGAGGACATCGACCTCCTCACAGATGACACAACCCGGATCCTCCACGTCCTGGGTGCGAAGCGGGCGCGGCCCGAACCCTATCGGGTCCTCCATACGGTCCGCGTGGCCGGCCAGCATCTCCTCTTCGACTTCCGGTGTGTCGGGGACGGCTATTACGACGCCCGCTGGGAGGCCGACATCCTGGACCGGCGTGTCCTCGATGCGAATGGGTTCTATCGCCCCTGCGACGAGGATCACTTCGCCGCCCTGCTCTATCACGCGACCGTTCACAAGGTCAGCGTGAGCGACGAATACTTCCGACGCGTGTCACGACTCGGGCAGGACCTGGGAATCGCGGTAGGCGCTCACGACGTGGCGTCGCTGCGGTCGGTGCTCCACGCGTGGCTCGAAGATGCCAGCTATGAAGTCTGTGAGCCTCTCGATCTCTCCGTGGTCTACAACCGCGATTACGCGACTGAGGCGAGCTGCAGCCCCGAGCGCGCACGACACGAGGCCGCCCTTCAAGGGGGGCTCTACCTTGAGGCCATCGAGGCCGCCGGCGATCTCTCGACCCAGAGTGAGGACTTTCGCACCGCGAGCGTGACGGGGCACCCCGGGGCGCGACTGCAGCTCTCCTGGAGGCGACACCTGCCCCTTCGGGCGCTCGGGCTGCCCCGTGGCGGTAGGGCCGTCGAGTTCAGCGCTGGCTGCGGCGCCGTGACCCGCTATCTTGGGGAGCGGTGCGACTCGGTGGTCGCCATCGAGACCAACCCGAGCCTCGAGAGGGGCGCGCGGGCGAGGTGCGCGGGTCTTGCGGGGGTCAAAGTGCTCACCGAGCTCCCCGCCCCCGAGCCGAGCGCCGACCTGGCCGTGTCGCTCATCTCCGAAGAACCCCGAGGCGACGCCCTCTTGAGCGAAGAGGTCTTGAGCTGGCTCATCGGCTCGCTCAGCGACTCGGGAGTCCTGGTCCTGGGCGTCCCCCACTCAGGGGCGATCGTCGATCTCGGCGCACCGGACCAAGGAGAACTGAGACATCCCGACGCTCTGGACCGAGCGACACTCGAGGCGCGCCTGGCAGAGCACGGCCTCGAGCACGTTCTCTGGCTCACGCCCTACCCTGACCACCTCGTGCCCTCCGTCTTCTTTAGCGATGAGGCCGTGGCGCGCTCGAGTCGAACCCTCGGCGCATGGGCGGGCCGAGAGCGTCACGCTCGCCACGCCAGCGAGGCGAGCGGGCTGCTCAAGGACCTGGAGATCTACGGAGAGCTGGGTGTGAACCGAGGCCTCTCTGAGCGAGCGAACGGGCTGATCGCCGTGGCCGCGCGCTCAGCGGACGCCCTCCCCGCTCTCGACTGGCAGGTGCTGGCCTTCAACGGCGAGCGGAGGCGCACGGACACCCAGACCGAGACCCGAGTTCCGGCGGGCGAGCCTCCCTTGTCCGTCCTCAAGGCAGGCAATGATCACCACGGAGCGTGGTTCGCCTTCCATCCCACGTCCTCAACCCCGCTCTTCGAGGGCGAGCTCCTCGAGGCGGCTCTGGTCCGGGCGGTGGAGACGGGCGATCGCGAGAGCTTCTTTGAGCTCACCCGCGCTCACTGCGCCGCCGTGCGTGAGCGCTTCGCAGAGCCGTCGGCCGAGAAGATGCCCCACAAGACAGGGCCCGGTGATGTCCACGTCGACGGACGCGCCCTCGACGCCATCTACGGCAACTTCGTGCGGACCCCCGACGGACTGGAGGTGTTCGACCTCGAGTGGTCAGCAAAGACGCTGCTGCCGCTCTCCTTCGTCGTGTTTCGCTCGCTGATCCAGCTACGCGATGTGATCGCGCCTGGCGCCCTGGCCATGGGACTCGATCTCGAAGGGCTGGGTCGCGCCTCGACCTATGAAGAGATGATCCTGCTTCTGATGTCTCAGATCGGACCGGTTCATACGGGTCTAGGACCCGGACACCTGAAGCTCTTTCATGACGCAGAGCAGGCTCTGCAGCGCTTCGCTCGCGAGGGCGTCCGGGATGACGTGGCTCCTCCGGTGCTCCTGCTGCAGCAAGGCATCATCACGGCGCAAGCGCGGCGCGACGCAGGGATGGCGGAGGCCGTGAAGAGGGCGCTAGCGCGCTTCTACCGTTCCTGAGTCTCAGGCGACGTGTCTCGCATCCGCGGCAGCGTCCTGAGCTCGGGTAGGAAGTGCTCGTTCGAAGAGATGATCTCGGCGAGACGCTCGGCGAGACGCTCCAGGTGCAAAGGCGTGCGTGTCCTTCCCTGCTCCCCGTTGTCGAGGATGACGTCGTAGTACGCCGTGTGCGCGAGTGGCTTCATGCCCGGGTCGCGACCGTACAGATCCAGCTCGGCGTGCCCGCCAGAGTCCAGGTCCACGAGGAGGATCGTGATCTGACCTCGCTTGCCCTTCGCGACGTGTCCTACGGCCCAGCGCCGCATGAATGGGCGTCCGTCATGGTAGGGCGTGAGCAGATCTCGCATGGCCGGCGCTTCGGGCAACTGGAGCACCTTCTCGTTCTGTCGAACCGGGCCATGCATCTCGAAGTCGTCGCTCTCGGTGTTCAGCCCTATGGCATCGCAGGCCGACGTCAGGCTGGCTGCCCAGAGCGCGGCCGCGGCCGTGCTCATGCGTGCGAGAAACCCTCGGCGATCCTGACCTTCCTGCATGGTGTCCTCCGTGACGTGTGATGCAATGTACCGGATCGGTCACGAAGTGGAGAAGCTTCGGGATGACACCGGCTGTTCTTCAGTTCAGAGCTGGCAGACGTAGGGGATCTCGAAGTCGCACGGTATGTCATTCCACCGACCGCCGCTCCAGTCGGCCCAATGGGCGCAGTCCTCGCCACCAGCGTCGTTGGGCTCAGCATCTCCCCAGTCCTCGAAGTCGAAGGGCGTTCCATCGGTCCAGGTGTACTCTCCCTCGACCTCTTGGTCGTGCAGGCCGAACCACCAGCTTGAGCCCTGGATCTCCAGCGCGGCCTCCCAGACCAGCGCGTTCACGTCCTCATCGTGTACCGAGGCCAGGTGTCCCCCCTGAGCCACGCAGTCGGCCTCAGCCTCATCAAAGGTGCGGGCCAGGAAGCAGAACAGGTAATCGGTCCCACCAAGGCTCTGCGGAACGCAGGTCGGGCAGTCCCCGCCCTCATCCACCTTCCCGTTGCAGTTGTCATCGCGGAGGTTGCAGACCTCCTGCGCTCCAGGATGCACGGTTGGATCACCATCATCGCAGTCTGCGCCACAGCCAGAGTGGCCATCGTTGTCCGCATCGACGTTCATGGGATCAACGCACTGGAGTCCCTCGAGAATCGTGGTCGGTCGCTCCTGAACAAACTCCCGAACCTGCTCGATGGAGCCCTTCATCCAGTCCTCCTGGTGCTCCGTGAGCGGATCCGATGTCATCGCGCCCCAGAGGAGCTCCTCCAGCACATAGGTCTGGCCGAGGAGGTCCAACTCAAGGGCGCGCTCACTCACGTCCATGAAGTGCTGCGCGAGCTGGGCTCGACAATCCAAGTCCAGGTTGCACAGCTGGGTGACGCGTCCCTGACCTCCAAACGGAGGCAGATGATCCTGAAACACCTGGTCGAGTCCCCAGGGGATCCACGTCCATCGGACCTCACCCTCTTCGGGCCGATAGAGGAAGTAGTTGTTCCGGGTCCAGGCGTATCCATCCCAGTGGCCCACCCAGATCTCCGTCGCCGCGAAGGCCAGATAGGCGTCCATGTCGATGACGGCGCCCAACTTCGCCAGCGCTTCGGCGGGCTCCTCCTCAATGTCGTCGAGCGCCGCCGCGAGCTCATACAGCGCGACCTTCCCGTCCTCCTTGCCGCCGTCATGGTCGAAGTCAGTGACCATGTCGCCAAAGAGGTCCGTCCCGTACTCACCCTCGTAGAGTTGGCCATCGTTATCGTCGAAGAATTGATTGAGGAAATGGGGGTTGTCGACCACCTCCACCGCGGCGTAGAGGCCGAAGTCCTGATCGTTGAGGCGCACCCAGATGTAGGTCAGGCGCGAGGCCGCCAGGCCAGCCTCACGGAACAACGAATAGGCCAGCCACTCATGGATCCTGCTGGGGTCCTGAACCTGATTGTTCAAGGCCATCTTCTTCATGCCGTGCAGGCGAGTATCGTTGTCGTACTTGGCGAAATTCAGGAGGAACGCGGACTTCTCAGGCAGCGGTCGGAACGAGCCCCACTTCCCCTTGAGTCGCACACCGACCTCACTCAAGAGCTCGCCGTTTACGGTCACCGAACCGGGCACGTACTCATAGGGCTCCGCGTCGAGCGCTTGGAGCGCGAACTCAGAGAGCTCGATCTCGATCAGGTGCGCGTTGTTGAGCGAGAAGAAGGCTTCACGTGCGGCGGCCAGCTCGGCCTTTGTAGGCCCCTCTTCAGCGTCTCCGTCGACGTCCTCGACCTGCGCCGAGGCATCGAGCCCGTCCGGTCCCACATCGCCGTCGCTCTCGGAGGTCTCACCCGCCAGATCGCCTGGCTCGGTCCCTGTTAAATCGTCCAACTGCGAAGCATCGTCCCACGCGTCCGTCAGAGCGTCCGCCGCGAGACCTCCCTCTGCCGTGGAGGAGGCACCGCAGCCAGTGATAGACAGCAAGAGCGCGATCGACAACGTGCGGTTCACCACGAACTCCTGATCAGTGAAGGGTCAAGCTCGCCCACCGGCGCAGGCTTTCCCCGCAGCAGGTGATCGATGGCCTCATCGAGGCCCTCCAGGGTGAGCGGCATCATGGGAAACAGCTGCGAGACCAGCTCGACGGTGTATCCCCTCCACCAGCTCTGAGGGAGCGGGTTCAGCCACACGGCTCGATTGAAGCGCCGTCTTAAGCGATGCAGCCACACGATTCCCGGCGTCTCGTTGCGATGCCAGTAGTCGATGGCGCCATAGGGGCTGACGAGCTCGGTCGGAGCCATAGAGGCGTCCCCGACCACGATCAAGAACGTGTCGGGGTCCAGGGTCCGCATCACCTCTTCCGTGGAGACTCCCTCCTGAGCCCACATGCTCTCGTAGAGGGTCTCATACACACAGTTGTGGAAGGTGTAGGCGCCAAACTGCCGCCAGTGCCCCAGCCCATTGGCCGCCGAGAACAGGCGCTCGACGAGCCGCGCATGGGGGTCCATCGATCCGCCTACGTCCATCAACAAGAGGACACGCGCCTGGTTCTTCCGGGGGGGCTGGAGGATCAACTCCAGCTCCCCCGCGTTCTTGCACGTCGCGTCAATCGTCGCGTCCAGATCCAGCTCTGGCTGCCCCTCCGAGCGCGACAGACGCCGAAGCTTCTTCAGAGCGACCGCCATCTGACGGACGTCGATGACCCGGTCGCTGCGGTAGTCCTGAAAGCGCCGCTCGCTGGCGATCTGGCTCGCCGACCGGTGACGCCCCGAGCCTCCCACGCGGATCCCGCCTGGGTGATAACCGGAGTGGCCGAAGGGCGACGTACCGCCGGTCCCGACCCACCGATTTCCACCGTCGTGGCGCTCATCCTGCTCGCGCAGGCGCTGCTCGAAGAGCTCACGGAGCTTGTCCAGGGGGAGCTGCTCGATCGCCGCGAGCTGCTCTGCGCTCAGCTCCGGGAGCGCCTTCGGGTTGTCGAGCCACGACATGAGCTCATCGGCGAGGGCGGTGGGCATCTCGGCGTCACCAAACACCGCCGCGAAGACCTGGTCATAGAGATCAAACTGGACCTCGCTCTTGATGAGGATCGCCCGCGCGACGCGGTAGAAGTCCGTGAGCTCGGGCTTAATGACCCGCGTCTTGAGGGCGCCCATCAGGGTCATCCACTCCGTGAGTCCCACGGGGAGCCCGGCGCCCCGAAGGCCGAGCAAGAGCTCGGCGAACGGCGCGCCCTGTCGGTGGTCCGCGCTCACCTACCGCGGCCGCCAGGACCCTTCGCGGCCCGCGCCAGGAGCGCGAGATCCTGCTCACGCTTGATGAGCGTTCCGACCATCGGTACGTGCTCTCGGAGACTCTCCGGGGCCACGCCGGTGGCCATCAGGGCCCCGAGCCAGTCGAGGAGCTCGCTCGTCGACGGGCGCTTTCGAAGGCCGTCCACGCCGCGAAGGGCGTAAAAGGAGTCCATGGCGTGCTCCAGAAGCTCGGCGCCAAGATCGGGGAAGTGGACGCGAACGATGTCCGCCATGAGCTCTCGGGTCGGAAATGAGATGTAGTGAAAGATCGACCGCCGCAAGAAGGCGTCGGGCAGCTCTTTCTCGCTGTTGGACGTGATGATCACTACGGGCCGCTGCTTTGCTGCGACCTCCTCCCCCGTCTCCGGGATCACGAATCGCATGGCGTCGAGCTCATGGAGCAGGTCGTTGGGGAACTCCACATCGGCCTTGTCGATCTCATCGATGAGCAACACCACGCGCTTGTCGGACGCGAAGGCGCGGCCGAGCGGTCCCAGGTGGATATAGGTGGAGATGTCGTCCACCTTCTTGTCGTCAAAACGGCTGTCGTGAAGACGCTGCACGGTGTCGTAGACGTAGAGACCGTCTTGGGCCTTTGACGTCGACTTCACATGCCAGGTCAAGAGCTCCATACCGAGGGAGTCGGCGATGGCGTGAGCGAGCAGGGTCTTGCCGGTGCCCGGCTCCCCCTTCACCAGCAACGGTCTCTCCAGGGCCACGGCGACGTCGACGATCCGTCGAAGATCATCAGAGGCGATGTACTGCTCGGTCCCTTCAAAGCTCGTTGGCTGGGTCATGTCTTCTCCACTAGATGACCAGAGTTTGCGACGGACGAGAGCCTAGCACCTCGGGAGCGTCGAGGGGAGCGTCGAGGGGAGCGACCGCCTTTTGCGACGGCATACGGGGCTCGTCGCGCATCAAATCTCAGGCCGGTGCGCACGCACACGTTGACCCTGAGCGAACGGTGCTCATAGTGTGCGTTCCTTCAGGAGGAGTCCATGGGATTCGAAGTACAAGGCGGCAACAACGAAGAGCCGCCATTTGAGTGGGACAGCGAAGGAGCAGCCAAGTTCATCTCGAGCGCGATGAGCCTGGGCCTGGTCTTTCTATTGGTCATCTTGGCCTACGGGAGCTTCTTCCAGGTTGAACCGGAAGAGGAATGCGTGGTCCTGCGGTTTGGAGCCCCTCAACCCGAGGTGTATGGACCGGGACTTCACTTCAAGATCCCGCTCGTCGATCGAGCCTATGTGGTCCCCGTCGAGCGCCAGCATCGCATCGAGTTCGGTTTCCGAAGCGACCCTGGAAAGGTGTCGAACATTCAGGAGGCGGGCTTCGAGCGCGAGTCCCTGATGCTCACCGGAGACCTCCTGCTCGCCCACGTGCGCTGGTCGGTGATCTACAAGATCGACGACATCGAGACCTGGCTGTTCTACGTCGCCAACCAGGAGGAGACCATCCGTGACATCGCCAACTCGGTGATGCGTCAGCTGGTCGGTGACTACTCGCTCCATGAGCTCCTGACCGTCAAGGTCCGCGAGCTGCAGGACAATGCCATGGCGGCCACCCAGGACGCTCTCAGGGTGAAGGTGCCCACGGGCGTTGTGATCACGGAGCTCTCGATCCGAGCGACAGACGTGCCGGGCGGGGCCAAGGCGGCCTTCGACGAGTTCAACCGAACGGAACCTGATGTTCGAAGGATGCTCGCCGAGGCGAAGGCTGCGCAGCACGACGTCGTCGGAGACGCCGAGCAGAACCGCAAGGTGGCCATCGGCCAGGCCGAGAAACAGAAAGAGCAGGTGGTGAAGAACGCCGAGGGTGAAGCCGGCGCCTTCCTGGCTCAGCTCGAGGAGTACCGTCAGGCCCCGGAGATCACGAAGCAGTGGTTGTACCTGCAGGCCATGAGCGGGGTCCTGAGCAACGTCGAAGAGAAGATCATCATCGACGAGAATGGGGGCGCGGGGGCCGTGAAGGTCCTGCCGCTCAAGGACCTCATGGGAGGTGCGAGATGAGCGCCAAGACAAACGTGGTGAAGTTCACCGGCGGCCTCCTCGTCGTCGCCACCCTCGTCGTTCTCTGGAACGCCATGTTCATCGTGCGTCCCGATCAGTTCGCGATCGTGACTCAGTTCGGTGAACCGAAGCGAGTGCTCGGCGATGATGAGGGGCCAGGCCTCTACTTCATGACGCCGTTCGTGCAGTCGGTGCGCTACCTGGATCGACGCGTCCACGGTTGGGATGACTCCAGTCGCGACACCAAGACCCTGGAGCTTCGAACCATCGACTTCACGGCCTTCGCACGTTGGCGTATCGACCCGAGCACGCCGGAGGGCGTCGACTCCGGTCCCCTGAAGTTCTACAAGGCGGTTCGAACCGAGAAGCGCGCGGCGGGCGTGATGGACTCCATCGTGACGGCGCGTATCCAGGCGGCCGTGCGTCAGGAGCACCTGGCGAGCGTCGTCCGAGACACCGGTCGAACCTTCGACGAGCGAGCCGAGCTCGATCTCAAGACGCTGATTCACGACTACGAAGAGTGCCGACCTGAGACCAACGAGGCGATCCGGGCCATCCTGGGCGAGAAGCGCGGCCAGGACGCGACCCAGCAGGAGGGGCAGCCCAAGCGCTCCAAGATCGTCGACGAGATCCTCGCGGACGCCAATCAGAAGCTCCAGAGCGAGTTCGGTATCGAGATCCTCGATCTCCACTTCAAGTACCTGAACTACTCTCCGCAGGTGCACTCGAAGATGATCGAGATGATCCGCGCGGACCGCGAGAAGGACATCTCGTCCTATCGAAAGGCCGGAAAGGCCTGTCTCGGCTCCATCGACCAGATCAAGGAGCGCCGTCTGGGTGAGATCCTCGGTGAGCGCGACCGCACGGTCCGTGAGCTTCGCGGTGAGGCCCAGGCGACGGCCATCAAGACCAAGGCCTCGGCCTTCAACTCGGACCCAGACTTCTTCCGCTTCCTTGAGACGCTGCAGCTCTATCGCGAGTCTCTCGCGGCCAAGTCCACCCTGGTCTTGTCCACCGACAGCCCCATCTTCTCCCTGCTTCATGACCGCGACCTGATGACGACGGTGAAGAAGCGTGAGCTGAAGACCAAGAAGTCTGAGTAACACTAGCGGAGGCTCCTCACGGGGCCTCCGCTAGCGCTCAGGAACCGAAATGGCGCCCGGCTCACTGTCCGGGTACGATCGCGCCATGTTCAGCGCGCGCAATGCCCAGGCCCCTGGCCTCCGTTCATCCAGCCCCCTGTGCCTCCTGGTGCTGCTCTTGGCGGTCGGTTGTGGGGCCGAGGATTCGGACGTCGTGCTCGTCCCAGCGACGATCTCTGACGCCCCGAGTCCCCAAGATGGGAGCGCGAGCGACGGAGGCGTCGTGGACGAGGTCAGCGCTGACGACGTCGACCTTGAGGGTGATGACACCTCGTTCGACGCGCTGGCGACCGACTCGACCTCGCTCGTCGATCTAGGCCTCAGTGACGCCCCTGAGGATGTCGTCATGACCGACGCGCCCGTGACGGCTCCCGAGTACCCCATGGACGACTCTCTTCGTCTCAATCACATGCAGGCCCTTGGCACCCACAACAGCTACCATCAGCAGCCGCAAGCGCCCCTCCATCCCTCCCACAAGTACACGATGCCCAGCCTGACCGATCAGCTTGAGCTCCACGGGGTTCGGCAGTTCGAGTGGGATCTGCACCTTCACCTCGACGGACAGCTCGAGATCTTTCACATCCCGCTCATCGATCAAGTCTCGTCCTGCACCCTGTTTCTCGACTGCCTGGAGGAGACGCGAGCCTGGTCAGACGCGAATCCGGGTCACGCGCCCCTGGTCATCTGGATGGAGCTCAAGGATGACGTGGACACGGGGGTGCTGGGGGATTACGTGCCCCTAGCGGGTCATTACGACGAGGTGGAGGCGACGATCCTGGAGGTCTTCGAGCCCGCTCGGCTCCTCACGCCCGACGAGGTCCGAGGTGCACATGAGACGCTCCCAGCGGCCCTCGAGGCAGAAGGATGGCCGACGCTCGGGGCGCTGCGAGGTCGGCTCGTCTTCGTGTTCCTGGAGGACGGAGCTCATCGCGACGCCTACCTGGAAGGGAGCCCTAACCTGGAGGGTAAGCTGCTCTTCGTCGACTCCGACGATCCTTCTCAGGGCTTCGCGGGCTTCTTCAAGATCAACAACGCCCAAGGGGACTTCGATCTGGTGCAGGAGCGAGTCAGCGCGGGCTTCATCGTCACCAGCAACGTCGATGACGTAGACGGCACGCAGGAGGGCAACGTGGCCAAGCTGGCCGCCTCCCTGGAGTCGGGGACTCACTTCCTGTCGACGAACTATCCGGCGGTCAAGACCGACGGCTCCTACTATGGCGAGATTCCGGGCGGCGCGCCGGTGCGATGCAACCCCCTGACGGCCCCCGCGAAATGCACGGCCAACGCCCTTGAATACCTCCAGTGAGGCACCCCATGAGAATGATCGCTTTCGGACTCTCGCTCGCCCTGACCGCTTGCTCGTTGGGCTCGGATGACGGGCCGCCGGTCGCGCCCTCTCCGACACAGGACGCGGCGGACGGCTCGACCGGGGACCAGGAGATCGCGGAGCCCGACGCTGTCGCTGAGGTGGATGGCACGACCGTGACGCCCGCCGATACCGCTCCGGACTCCCTACCCGAAACGACACCCGATTCGGTGACGAGCCCTGACGCGACCCCGGAAGTCACATCCGATTCTCTACCTGATTCGACTCCCAGCGACGCACCGACACCCGCAGATTCATCCGATGCGTCGGAGGGACCCTGGCCAACGAATCCCAATAAGGATGCGATCGAGGATCCAGGCTGGGAGAGCGTTCCAGGGGTCGGTACGACCATGCCCAACTTCACGGCCATCGATCAGTATGGCTCTCCAGTGGAGCTCTATGATCTGGCCATGGACGGACGCCCCATCGTCCTCGATGTCGGCACCTGGTTTTGCGAGCCATGCAAGTCCCTGGCCTGGTATCTCGCGACCGGAGAGACCGGAGAGTGCCCGTACTCCGAGACGATCCTGGACGATCTCGGCTGGTGGAACGAGAGCTACATGATCATCAAGGAGCTGGTGGACTCCGGGCAGATTCGCTGGGTGTCGATCCTCTACTCCCTGGGCAATCCCGTGACCCCTCAGGACGCCGCGGCCTGGCACGACGCCTTCCCCCACGATGAGGTCGTCGTCATGGCTGACTCCACGCTTCAGATCCAGGAGTACTTGTCGGTGGAGGCCATGCCGCGAATCGATGTCCTCAGCGAAGATATGACCTTTCTCGTCTATCACACGGGGGGCCCGAATAAGGGCCTACAGAAGCTCGTCGAGCTCTTCCAACCATGAGGTGCTCCGCGGCGCCTCAAGCGAGCGCATCGATTCGCATGAACACCCGCGTAGGAGTAAGCTTGTGGCCTGGCGGTTCGACGAAGAGCTCAACGACACACGAACGACTGTGACCTCTGAACCGGGTCTAACACGATCGATAATGAAGAGACTTTCCATGAAGAGCGCGACGCTAATCTCGCTTGCGGCCATCGTCCTGTGGAGCGCTGGATGCGGATCCACTGAGCCGGAGGCCGAGATCGTTGCTCAGGACGCTGAGCCGGCGAGCGACGTGGACGTCCCCAGTGAGCTCCCACTAGACGCGGAATCCCCAGAGATCACGGTCTCAGACACGAGCGACGACGACGTAAGCCCAGAGGACGTCTCGGGCGACGCCGGCCCCCCGAGCGACAGCGGCGAGCCGATCGACAGCGTGGAGCCCACCGACAGCTTAGAGCCCTTCGATGACGCGAAGACCGAGATCGTTGAGGACGTCGCCTTCAACCCCTGGCCGGTCAACCCGAATAAAGACTCCATCCCGGACCCGGGCTGGGACAGCGCTCCGGCGGTCGGCACGGTCCTCCCCAACTTCACGGCTGTCGATCAATACGGCAACACCGTCGAGCTCTACGACCTCGCCATGGAAGGAAAACCCATCGTGCTTGAGATCGGAGCCTGGGTCTGCGAGCCCTGCAAAGCCCTGTCCTGGTTCCTCTCGACCGGCGAGACCGGAGAGTGCCCCCACTCCGAGGTCACGCTCGACACCATCAACTGGTGGAGCAAGAGCTTTGAGCTCATCAAAGAGCTGGTCGATGAGGGCTCCATCCGCTGGGTGACGATCCTATTCTCGCTCGACGATCCCATGACGGCGGAGGACAGCGCCGCCTGGCACGAGATCTTCACCCACGACGAGATCGTCGTGTTGGCCGACGAGCAGCTCCAGATCCAGGAGTACCTGCAGGTGGCGGCCATGCCTCGAATCGAGGTGTTGGACGAGGAGATGGTCTTCCTCGTGTACGGCGCGGAGTACAATCCCGACGCACCCTGGCAGGGCGGTCCTCAGAAGGGACTTCAAATGCTGATGACGCTCTTCGGCGACTGAGCCTCGGAGGGGAGTCTACGACGCCAGACCAGCGCGATGAGCGCCCCTGTCACGGCGCCGCATGCGTGCGCCGCGAGCGCGCTGGGCGCGCGCTCCGCCTCCAGGAACACCAACGACTCCAGCCCGATCCAGATCAGGAGCAGCGCCCCTGTGGGAATCACGATACCCGCCTTCGGGTTGGCGACCGCAGAGCGCGCCCAGAGCTTGAATCGGAGCTCTCTTGAGGGCGCGGCCA
Organism: uncultured Pseudomonadota bacterium; assembly: GCA_937897815.1. GTDB lineage: Bacteria > Myxococcota_A > UBA9042 > PHBI01 > CALCNF01 > CALCNF01. The sequence goes on from CALCNF010000162.1 coordinate 13,371, forward strand.
CCCCCAGGCCCCCGAAGACACCCGCGACGGCGGCAGAGGCGCCCACGAGAGGGACCATCGAGGCGCTGTAGAGGCCCGCGTGGGCCCAAGCCCCGACGGCTCCGGCGAACAGGAAGCACGACACCATAAGGCGAGGAGAGCATCGCCTCTCCAGGGTAGCCCCGAGGATCCACAGCAGCGTCAGGTTGGCCAACAGATGAAACCACTGTGTGTGGACGAAGATGTACGAGAGCCAGCCATGAGGCGTGGGCATCGCCGGGATCCAGCCAAAGCGCCAAGCGGGCAGCTCAGAGACGCGCTCCCGAAGCTCCCGGGCCGCGGCGCTCATCGCCGGGTCGCTTGGACCGTCGTCATCGGTCACCGACGCGAGCTCTGCTCGCCATCGGTCGGGTAGTCTCTCCAGCTCCTCGGAGTTGAATCGGCCCTCGGGCGAGGCCGCGACCGCGCGCTCAAGACGCTCCACAGCGGCGTCTACAGCAGGTCGAGTGAGACTCTGAGAGGTCAGGACCCAGCCAAATGCCAGAGCGCAACTCAAGGTGAGCACCACGGTCGCCTGAGGCCAGATAGAGCGGGGCCCCTCCGGGAGCGGTTCGGGGATGAGCATGCGCTAGCGGCTCACCCACTCCACCCCGAGGACGTGCTCGCTGGCCTCGCTCACGGCCGCCAGCACCGCATCGCTCGGCGCGCTGTCGAGGGAGATGGTCGCCACCGCGGAGCCCGTGCCATCGAAGATGGCGTTCTTCATCTCTTTGACGCTGATGTCCGCCGCGCGAATAGCGATGAGCACCGCCGCAAGGACACCGACCTGATCGTGGTGCCGGAGCAAGAGCTGTCCGGCGGCGCTCTTGGGCGCGGAGCGATTGACGCAGTTGAGGATCTCCCCCGTCTCAAGCCAGTGACGAAGAATGCGGACGACCTCCTGAGCGATAGCCTCCTGAGCCTGGGAGGTCGACGCTCCGATATGGTGGGTTCCGTAGAAGCCCTCCACATCCCGAAACAGTCCGCTGTACTCGGCGCTTGAGCCCTTGGGCTCAGACTCGAAGACGTCCGCTGCGGCGCGGATATGGCCGCGACCGACGGCCTCGGCCATGGCCTGATCGTCGACCACGCCGCCCCGAGCCATGTGAATGAAGAAGGTCCCGGGGCGCATCTGGGAGAAGGCCTCGGCGTCAAAGAGGTGGGTCGTGGCGTCGGTCTTGGGCACATGGACCGAGATCACGTTCGAGCCCACGCACAGCTCCGGGATGGTCGAGACGAGCTTCACGCCGAGCTCCTCGGCGCGGTCCTCGCTGAAGTAGGGGTCGTAGGCGAGGACCTTCATCCCGAACGCTCGAGCGCGGCTGGCGACCTCCTGTCCGATGCGACCCATTCCAGCCACACCGAAGGTCTTACCCAGCAGCCCGCCGCCCTTCCCGTAGACGCCCTTCTCCCAGCGTCCGGCGCGCATGCTCGCGACGTTGTCCGGGATGCGTCGGTCGAGAGCGATGGCCAAGCCCATGGTGAGCTCGGCGACGGCCACGGCGTTCTTTCCGGGGCAGTTGGCGACGTGGATCGCGCCCAGAGCCGCGGCGTCGCAGTCGATGGTGTTGGTCCCTGCGCCCGCCCGGATCACCAGCTGGAGGGCGTCGGCGGCCTCGAAGGTCGCCGCGGTCACCCGGGTGGAGCGCACGACGAGGACGTGCACTCCGGCGATGGCCGAAGGTAGCTCGTCGGCCGTGAGCTCGGGACGAAGCGACGTGCTCAAGCCGAGGGCCTCGAGGGCCTGGACAGAGGACAGCGGCAGCTTATCGGCGATCAGGACCTTCATGGGTTCTCTCCCGGGATTAGCGCGATCGCGCTCACGGATGAACAGGCGTGGAGCCGCCCTCGGGCGCCTCAGCGAGGGCCGCTCGGGAGCGGAGCTCTTCGACGCTCCGAAGCAGGGTCTCCGGAGTACATGGCGGGTGGAGCTGGACCTCGTGATTGCCCTGGGCGAATCCCGAGACCGCGTGGCGAAGCGCGTTGAGCACCCCGATGGCCAGCATAAATGGAGGCTCTCCGACGGCCTTCGACCCGTGGATCACGCCGGGTTGCGGCGCCCGCTCGAGGAGCGCGACTCGCAGGTCGAGGGGCATGTCGCCCACCGCCGGGATCTTGTAGGTCGATGGGCCAGTGGTGAGCGGGGCCCCCGTGTTCGAGAACAGGACCTCCTCCATGGTCAACCAGCCATAGC
>CALCNF010000163.1 GCA_937897815.1 uncultured Pseudomonadota bacterium
CACCGGACTGTCCATCCTCCAGGGTACCCTCAAGGAGGACGTTCCCTTCGAGGTCGGAGATCTGCCAGACGTTCCCAGTCCAGCCATCACCAAAGGCGTCGAACATGTAGAGGGTCTCTACAGCCCCATCCTGGACGTTGAATCCGTAGGTCTCGCCAGCGCCGCTGCCGAGCGCCATGAACTCCCAGGTGATCTCTTCGGGATAATCACCCGTGTCGGTCACTGTGACGTTGAAGTCGCAGTCGGTGGGTGCCGGAGCCTCGCAGTCCTCGGGACAGGCCTCATTGTCCTCACCCTCGTCGCAGAAGCCGTCGCCACACACCGGACCGTCATTGCACGTCCCACAGGCGACCGGACATGCGATGTCCGCACCGTCGGAAGCACAGAAGCTGTTCCAGTTGTCCTCCGTGTCCGCGTTGTACTGCTCGCATGTGTACGTGTCGCCGAAGAACTCGTAGGTCCAGTCACCGTCGTCCATGGAGCCGTCGTCGCAAGCGGGGCAGGTTCCGCAAGAGGCCGGGCAGGCGATGTCGGCGCCGTCGCCCTCGCAGAAGCTGTTCCAGTTGTCCTCCGTATCCAGGTTGTACTTCTCACACGTGTACGTCTCGCCGAAGAACTCGTAGGTCCAGTCCGCGTCGTCGGTGGTGTAGCCGTCTGGACAAACAGCGGGACCAGCGGGAGCCTCGCAGTCCTCTGCGCAGGTCTCGAAGTCCTCACCCTCATCGCAGACACCGTCGCCGCACGCAGGGCCCGGCGGGTCCTGCTCGACGCTCACGTCACCTGGACACTGGAACTTGATGTAGGCCTCACCGTAGTCGCCGTCTTCGAGCGTGCCGTCGACGAGCGGGTTGCCCTCGAGATCCGAGATCACCCAGTAGTTGCCCGTCCAGCCATCGCCGAAGGAGTCGTACATCTTGAGGGTCTCGACAGCGCCGTTGGCGACGTTGATGTTCACCACCTCGCCAGCGACACCCTCCTGCCCAACGAACTCCCAGCTGATGTCCTCGGCGAAATCGCCGTCGGTGGTGACGTCAAAGAGGAAGTCGCAGTCGTCGGGCACGGGCGGCTGGCAGTCCTCAGGGCAGGAGTCGTTGCTCTCCCCCTCGTCGCACACATTGTCACCGCAGACCGGACCGTCGTTGCAGGTGCCGCAGGCGACAGGGCAGGGCTCGCTAGCGCCATCGCCATCACACCACTCCGGTCCCCAGGTGCCGCCCTCCGCGTAGTCCGCGCAGGTCGCGCCGAGGAAGCCTCCGGCCCAGGTGCCATCATCCATAGAGCCGTCCTCGCAAGCGGGGCAGGCACCACAGGAAGCGGGGCAGGGCTCGGTCGCGCCATCGAGGTCGCAGAAGCCCGGGCCCCAGATGCCGTCCTCGCCATAGGCATCACAGCCGGCGCCCTGGAATCCGTCGGCCCAGTCCGGGTCGTCCGTCGTGTACCCATCCGGACAAACGGCGGGCTCAACAGGAGCCTCGCAGTCCTCGGCGCAGGTCTCGAAGTCCTCACCCTCGTCGCAGACACCATCACCACAGACGGGACCCGTGGGGCCGCAGTCCTCAGGGCAGCTGAGGGGCGACTCGCCCGCATCGCAGATGCCAGTGCCACACTCGTCGTTCACGCAGTCCTTCGGGCAGTTCTCCGTGTCCTCGTCGTCGTTGCAGACCTCGTCACCACACTCCCAGGGGGGAGGAGGCTCGACGAACTCTACGGAGGTCGGGCACGAGAACTTGAACTTCAGATCAATGCCTGCCTTCTGAGCGTCCTCACAGGCGTCGTCGCCATCCGGACAGTCCTCCAGCGTGCCCTCATAGAGCACGTCGCCGATGGCGTTCTGCCACTGGAAAACGTTTCCGTTCCAGCCGTCTCCGAAGGAGTCGATGATCGTGAGCGCGTACTCCATGCCGTCCTCGACGATGTACTCGCCGCCGCCCGGAGCGCCGCCCTCATCTTCCTGGAACTTCCAGCTGACCTCACTAGCGTAGGAACCGGAATCCAACACGGCGAGAGTGATCGTGCAGGTTGAGCAGTCCGCCGGGCAGGCAGCAGCCGACTCGTCAGCGGAGCAAACCCCATCTCCACAAGCACATTCACCGCAGTCACCTGCACAGCTGCTGCAGTCCTCAAGGGCATTGCAGACGCCGTCCCCGCAGAAGGGGCATGCGCCGCAGTCCTCGGAGCAAGAGTCGCAGGTCTCGTCGCCCGTGCAGGCTCCGTCTCCGCAGACCACCGGACAGGTTCCGCACGCAACGGGGCAGGCATCCTGAGCGACCAGGACGGTGCCATCTGGCAGCACACCCTCATCGCTGTCACACCAGGAGTTCCAGCTGTTCTCCGCATCCGGGTGGTACTTGCCACATCCCAGGTCCTCGTCGAACTGGTACGTCCACTCGCCGTCGTCCATGGAGCCGTCAGGACAAGAGGGGCAGGTGCCGCACTCGACCGGACAGGCCTCATCGGCACCATCCTCGACGCAGAAGAAGTTGTTGAACCCGTCCTCTGCATAGGTGTCACAGCCACCGAAGCCGGCGTCGAAGCCGGGATCGCTCTCCGTGTAGCCATCCGGGCATACCGTCGGGCACACGCCGCAGTCGCCATCGCAGGTCGAGCAGTCCTCTTCGCCGTTGCACTCGCCGTCACCGCAGAAGGGGCAGGCGCCGCAGTCCTTTTCACAGGCCCCACAGTCCTCCTCTCCATTGCAGATACCATCCCCACACTCGGGGCAAGCACCGCAATCATCGGCGCAGGTGCCGCAGTCCTCATCGCCGTTGCAGAAGCCATCACCGCACTCAGGACAGGCGCCGCAATCATCGGCGCAGGTCTCACAGTCTTCATCATCTCCGCACCAGCCGTTGCCGCAGAGGTCATCGGGCTGGCAGGCACACTGGTCTGCCGTGATTTGCCCATCACAACCCACTCCCGCGCCACCGTTTGCACACTGGGTACACAGGCTGTCCCAGTTGTTGCAGCAGTACGGGTCGAGCGCACAGACAGCGGCCGCGCATACGGGGTCCGCGAAGCTCCCGAATTCGCTGCTGGCTGCAACCTCTTCACAGGTCGCGACGTTGCAGTCCTCAGGGCAAGACTCTGCGGTCTCCTCGCCGTAGCAGATCCCATCTCCGCAGGCCTCGGGGCAACCAGGAACGCTCGGTCCCACGCACACCACGTCTCCGGCCTCGTCGGCCTCGCAGCTCGTCTCGAAGGTGCAGGCGCTCTCGTCATCGCAGGGCGTACCAGTGGCTACATCCGCGTGCATGCACCCTACAGGGGAGCAGAAGTCCTCAGTGCAGGGATTTCCATCGTCGCAGTTCTCGACGTGCTCGCAGTCGCCGGTCTCCGCGTTACAGGTGTCGACGGTGCATCCGTTGTTATCATCGCAGACCGTGGGGGCGGCCACGCACCCGACAGCCTCATCACAGCCGTATTCGACACAGAACTCGTCACCGGAGCAGTCGACATCACCCACCACCTCGCATCCCGAGGCCGGGTTGCAGGCGTCTTCGGTGCACAGATTCCCGTCCTCGCAGTCGACAGGCTCCATCATGCAGTCGCCCGTCTCCTTGTCGCAGGTTCCGGTCGTGCAAGCGTCGTCGTCCTCGCAGGTGACAGGCTCTTCCATGCAGCCCATCTCATCGTCACACCATGACTTGGTACAGAGCCCCTCGCTCTTGCACTCGATAGCGGTGTACACGCAGCCCGCTTCGGGGTCGCAGGTGTCCTCGGTACAAGCGCTGCCGTCATCGCAGACGACAGGCTCGCCGGCCTTGCACTCACCCGCGCTGCAGCTGGCTTCCTGGCTACAAGCGTCTCCGCCCATGCAGGGCATGCCGTCCTCAGCCATCGCCATCTCGCAGGCGCCCGAATCCGGGTTGCACAGGTTCTTTGAGCACTCGGAGTCCTTGCTCGCGTCACACGTAACAACGGACGCCTCATCGACCACGCAGGCTCCGGCCGTGCAGACCAGGGTGCCGTTGCAGGCGTCGCCGTCCTCGAAGTCGGCGCAGTCCAGATCGCTCGCACAAGCGCACTCAACAGCGTTGCCCTTGCACTCGCCATCTACACACACGTCCCCCGCGGTACAGGGGTCGCCGTCGCTACAGGGGGAATCGTTAAGTAGCGCGCTCTCGCACGCCCCTGTGTCTGGAGCGCAGACGGTCACGGCGCAGGCGGTGTCCTGGCTCGTGTCGCACATGACGACCGACTTCTCGTCGACCGCGCAGACGCCTTCCTGGCAGAAGAGCTTTCCGTTGCAGAGGTCTTCATCCTCGAACCCGGCGCAGTCCTCGTCGACCTCGCAGGCACACGCATCGGCATCGTCAGCGACGCACGCTCCCGCCTCGCAGCGGTCGCTGGTGGTGCAGCCATTGCCGTCATCGCAGGCGTTCGTGTCATCCGGCTCGAACACGCATCCCTTGATGGGGTCGCAGGCGTTGTCCGTGCAGGGCATGCCGTCGTCGCAGGCCTTCGCAGGGCCGGCCGTGCAGGCACCCTCAAGACACACATCGTCATAGGTGCAGGCGTCGCCGTTATCGCAAGGGGCGTAGTCCTTGTTGTTGCCCGTGACACAGAGGCCAACGGTCACGTCGCAGATCGCGACCTGGCAGGCCGCGTCGTGCACCATGTCGACGCAATCGGCGTCGGCGCTGCACGGAATGCCCGGGTCGTCTGAGTCCGGCGCCACATCAGTCGTTACGATGTCCCCATTCGGGTCCAGGACCACATCACCAGGCGTGATGATGCCCCCATCACCCTCGGCTTCGAATCCATCCGTCGCTTCACACCCGACCACGGGCGCGAGACAACACAGAGCTGCTACTACAAGGTACCTTCTAGACTGCATGGAAATTCCCCCTCCATGAATTGACAGGGGTCAAGCTTAGGCTTCCTGGGGGCCTGGGATCAAACGGAGGGCCGACGAAGACTGCTGCCGAGACACCCCCAACATCCAGCACGCCCATATTTTTCGGGAGGCAAAGGCGCCAGAACGAATGACGAGATAGGCAGAGAATGTTCTCCCTGGGGCGAATTTGGGGTCGCCAGTTTTTCCGCTAGTTGCTACACAGGTCTCTGTATAGGGGAGGCGTCACGAACGTGAGCAAGGCGTACGATGAGGGAGATATTCAGGTCCTCGAGGGCCTCGAGGCTGTGCGCATGCGACCAGGCATGTACATCGGCTCGACGGGTCTTCGCGGGCTCCACCACCTGGTTTACGAGATCGTTGATAACGCGGTCGACGAGGCGTTAGCCGGTCACTGCGCTGCGATCGAGGTCAGACTTGAGGCCGACGACGTCATCCAGATTCGAGATGACGGACGAGGGATCCCGACAGGTGTCCATCCGGATCTGGGTATACCTACGCCCGAGGTCGTCTTCACGAAGTTGCACGCCGGCGGCAAGTTCGGAGGCGGCTCCTATAAGGTCTCTGGCGGACTCCATGGTGTCGGCGCCTCTGTTGTGAATGCGCTGAGCGAATGGCTGGAGGTGGAGATCTGGCGCGACGGCTCCGCCTACAAACAGACCTATTCACGCGGCGTGCGGCAGTCCGGGCTAGAGGAGACAGGAAATACCCGAAAGCGTGGAACGCAGGTTCGCTTCCGACCCGACAGCGAGATCTTTAAGCGCACTCGGTTCAAGGTCGAGACGCTGGCGGCCCGACTTCGCGAGCTGGCTTTCCTCAACCCAGGCCTCTCGATTCGCCTGGTGGATCGCCGCCCGAAGAAGGCCAAAGCCGGAGAAGAGCAGGCCCTCGAGGCGGTGGAGAGCACCGAGGAGGTCACGACCGGTGGCCCCGAGCTGGAAGGCGAGGAGATGCCCGCAGAGGACACTCGCTTCGACAACACATTCGACTACCCCGGCGGGGTCGGCGACTTCGTCACCTACCTGAATGAGAATCGCTCGACCGCTCATAAGCCGGTCGTCTTCAAGGGTGAGGCCTCGGGGATCGAGGTGGAGGTGGCCTTTCAATACAACGACGGGTACACCGAGAGCCTGAACTCCTTCGTGAACTGCATCAACACCGTCGAGGGCGGGATGCATGAGACGGGATTCAAGGTGGCGCACACGCGCGTGATGAACGAGTACGCGCGCCGCATGGGCATCTGGAAACAGAAGGGCAACCTCACGGGCGACGATGTCCGCGAGGGGCTGATGGCCGTGTTGAACCTGCGCATGGGCCACGTTGAGTTTGAAGGGCAGACCAAGACCAAGCTCGGCAACCCGGAGGCGCGCGGCGCGGTCGAGGAGGTCGTTACGCAGCACCTGGCGGCCTTCCTTGAGGAGAACCCCAAGCTCGCCAAGTCCATCCTGGATAAGGCTGCGAGCGCGTCGAAGGCGCGTAAGGCAGCCCGAAAAGCGCGAGAAGCGGTCCGCACAGGAAAGTCATCGCGCATGCGGTCGTCCCTGGACGGGAAGCTCACGCGATGCGCAAGCCGGAAGGCTGAGAACTGCGAGATCTTCATCGTGGAGGGCGACTCGGCCGGCGGCAGCGCTAAGCTGGCGCGCGACCGCATCACTCAGGCGATTCTGCCGCTGAAGGGCAAGCCGCTCAACACGGAGCGGGCGACCCTGGCGAAGGTCCTGGGCAACAAGGAAATCCTGGCGATCACCCAGGCCATCGGGGCAGGAATCGGCAGCGACTTCGAGCTGAACGACGCCAACTATGGACGCGTGATTGTGCTCGCGGACGCCGACGATGACGGCGCCCATATCCGCTGCTTGCTCCTGACGTTCTTCTATCGCTTCATGCGTCCGCTGCTCACCGCCGGCCAGGTGTACATCGCGCAGCCGCCGCTCTTTAAGGTCGAGCGGCGAATCCGCAAGAAGACCGAGCACCGCTACGCCTGGTCCCAAGGGGAGCTCGACCAGCTCCTCGACAAGTGGGGCAGGGGAGCGGTGGTTCAGCGCTTCAAGGGCTTGGGAGAGATGGATCCCGAGCAGCTCTGGAGCACCACGATGAACCC